>CAZBNX010000006.1:0-30176 GCA_964493255.1 uncultured Pseudomonas sp. | reverse complement strand
GCTGAATACCTGAAGTCCAACATCACTATGCTGCGCTGGATGATTGGCGAAGGCTACGGCGACGCTCGTACGCTGGAGCGTCGCGCTCAAGCGATGGAAGCTTGGTTGGCTAACCCACAACTCTTGTCTGCTGACGCTGACGCTGAGTACGCTGCGGTTATCGAAATCGACTTGGCTGAAGTCACTGAGCCTGTTCTGTGCGCCCCGAACGATCCTGATGACGCACGTCTGCTGTCTACCGTTGCTGGCGAGAAAATCGACGAAGTATTCATCGGTTCTTGCATGACCAACATCGGTCACTTCCGCGCTGCTGGTAAGTTGCTGGACAAAGTTAAAGGCGGTATCCCAACGCGCCTGTGGCTGGCTCCTCCAACCAAAATGGACGCCCACCAACTGACCGAAGAAGGCTACTACGGTATCTATGGCCGCGCGGGTGCGCGCATGGAAATGCCGGGCTGCTCTCTGTGCATGGGTAACCAAGCGCGCGTGCAAACCGGTTCTACCGTTGTTTCTACGTCTACCCGTAACTTCCCGAACCGTCTGGGCGACGCGACAAACGTCTTCCTGGCTTCTGCGGAATTGGCGGCTGTTGCTTCCATCATTGGCAAACTGCCAACCGTTGAAGAGTACATGGCTTACGCGCAAAACATCGACAGCATGGCTGCCGACGTTTACCGTTACCTGAGCTTCGACCAAATGGCTGAGTACCGCGACGCGGCTGCTAACGCCAACATCCCAGTTCTGCAAGCGTAATTGTTTGTAGTACCGAGATAAGAAAAACCCCGCTTCGGCGGGGTTTTTCGTGTGTATCACCTGAATAATTAATTAACGCGCTGTCTATTATTCAAGTAAGAAATCCGCAAAACAGGCAGCAACCTGTTGCGCGCTTTCTGCGCTATCTAAATGCAGATGATGGCCACCGGCTAACTGTTTAATATCAAACGACAATTCCCGCAACAGCGCCCATTCTTCTGGCTCAATTAACAAGCCATTTTCCGCCGCCACAAAACACACCGGGCAACGAATAGCACGAATAAACGCATGAGCCTGCGCGCGCGTGACTCGATAGGCAGAAGGCAAGGTTAAACGGGCATCGGTACACCAGGTGAAACCACCCTCGCACGCAATCAAACCACGCGATGCCAATAATTCAGCGGCTTCACGGCTGACCGGAAAACCACCCAACACTCGCGCCCTGACTGCCTGTTCAATGTCGGCATACACGGGCTTGCGCTTGCGTGCTAAGGCTAACTCGGCCCGCAATGCACCGCCTAAACGCTCTGGCGCGTGTTCGGGTTCTTCAATTAAGGGAAATAAGCCATCAATCAGCGCCAGCCGCGTAATGCGTTCGGGCACACTGGCCGCCAATAAGGCAGCGGTAATAGCACCCAAAGAATGCCCCAAGAGGGCGAAACGCTCCCAGCCCAGTTGGTCAGCGACCAGCAAGGCATCGCGCGCATAATCCCAAATCGGATAGCTTGAACCTGCCGAGCGATGCTCCGACAGGCCATGTCCTGCCATATCCAACATGACTAAACGCACGCCCGACAAATGCGGAGCAACACGCTCAAACGTCATGGCGTTATCCAGCCAACCATGCAGCGCCAGCACCGGAATGCCATCCGCTGGACCATATTCACGCGCAGCTAACGTGATATGCGGCAAAACAAAGCGCGTTTCTTGAAAAGTGCTCATCAAAAATTACTCACATGATACAAGGCGCTCAAGTTCATACCCCCTGCTAATAGCAAGTCACCCTCCAACAACGCCAGACTAGCGGTGTCAAACGGTACTGGCTCTTGCAAATGGCCATGTACCAGCAAGCCTGCCAATAAACCCAATAACGGTTGATGACTCACGACCAGCACATTGGCTTCCTCACGGGTTGCTAACTGCGCCAAAGCGTGCAGGGGTGAATCATCCGGCGTAATGCTGTTCATGGTGACGAGCGGCGGCGCATCGTCTAAATGGCTATGCACCAATGCAGCCGTTTGTTGAGCGCGCGTATAAGGGCTGCTCAAAATGACATCCAGCGGTTCACCGCGCAGATGAATCGCGGCGCTCAATACCTCAAAACGCCCTTGTTCGGTTAATTCACGCGCAGCATCGCCAACACGCACATAAGGGCCTGCTTGACCATGCCGTAATAACCATAAACGCATCTTCAGTGTCCCCGAACGCTGGCACGCGCGGCGGGCCAATCAATAAAAGGCCACGGTTTTTGCTCACTGTGAAAGGTGAGAAATGCCACGATTTGCGCGAAAAATTGCGCCAAGCTGTCACCAAATGCTTGTAATGGATGACTCGGCTGACCATTCACCACACGGAAAAATAATTGTGCTACCACAACCAGAAATAACAGCATCTGCGCCAGATGCCCTACCACACCAAATAACAGCATCCACACCAAGCGCAGTGCCAAGTCTTCGCAGCCCTCTTTACGTTTGAACATCTACCTACTCCTGCGTTAAAAACCGTTGGCTGAAATAAAGTCAACATCCGTTTTCGGCTCACCAGACATCAATAACCCTACGACCTGTTGCAAAGTTCTTCCTTCAAACAAAATGGCGTGCAACCCCGTCACCAAGGGCATGTAAATACCTAGCTCGCCCGCGCGCGCTTTCAATACGCGCACCGTATTCACACCTTCAGCGACACCGCCTAAATGCGCGACTGTTTCCTCTAAATCGCGCCCCTGACCCAACGCATAGCCCACTTGGAAATTACGGCTTTTAGGCGAGGAGCAGGTCACAATTAAATCACCCACCCCCGCCAAACCTAGAAACGTCATTGGGTTAGCGCCTAACCGTGTTGCGAACCGCGTCATTTCAGCCAGCGCGCGGGTAATCAACATGCTGCGGGTGTTTTCACCCATGCCTAAAGCCGCCGCCATCCCCGACATAATCGCGTATACATTTTTTAACGCCCCCGCCAACTCAACACCTAACCGGTCGGTGCTGGCATACACGCGAAACGTCGGGCCATGTAAAACGCGCTGCACATACGCGCATAACACTTCATCCGTGCTGGCAATCACGGTCGCAGTGAGGGCGTGCTCGGCAATTTCGCGCGCCAAATTAGGCCCAGACAACACACCAATGCGCGCACTGGGTGCAATTTCTTCTAAAATTTGGCTCATCAATTTGAATGTTTGCCATTCAATACCCTTGGTTGTGCTGATGAGCATACGTCCAGCCAATAGCGGAGCAACCGGCTGCAAAACGGCACGCAACGCGCTCGATGGCAAGGCCACCACAATAAGCTCGCAGGCTTGCACCGTTTCAGCCAACGCTGTCACAGGTTTGATACCGCTGTGTAACGAAACACCGGCTAAATAGCGTGTGTTTTCTCGTTGCGTGCGAATAGTTTCGGCTTGTACTTCATCGCGCATCCACAACAGAACACGATGACCATTTTCAGCCAACAGATTGGCCAAGGCGGTGCCAAAACTGCCGCCACCTAATACGGCAATGGATTGCTGCTCAGTTGTCATTGTTACGCTGCCTAACATTAAAGAGGCCGCAAAGCGGCGATGAATGAATTATACGGAGAGACCCAAAGGCGGTCAGTTGCCTAAATTAAGAATCCTCATTAATTAGAGGGTAGCGATTCACGATAGAATGCGGCAGGCTTGCACATCAAACAACCTATCGCTAAACCTCCATGCGACTGTGACTTAGCAATACAATTTATAGTCCCATTGAGCCGCATCGTTTAGCATTTCAGTACAGTTAGCAAAACGCTTTGCTCTCCTGCCCTAGCAGGAACCACAGAGGAACTCGCATGACCAAACAAAACGCCTTCACCCGTGAAGAACTGCTTGCTTGCAGTCGTGGTGAACTGTTCGGCCCCGGCAACGCGCAACTGCCTGCCCCTAATATGCTAATGATGGACCGCATTACCCACATCAGTGACGTCGGCGGCAAATACGGCAAGGGCGAAATCATCGCTGAATTGGACATCAATCCCGAGTTGTGGTTCTTCGGTTGCCACTTTGAAGGTGATCCCGTCATGCCCGGCTGCTTAGGCTTAGATGCTATGTGGCAATTAGTTGGCTTTTATTTGGGCTGGCAAGGCAATCCGGGGCGCGGGCGTGCATTAGGCTCTGGTGAGGTCAAGTTTGTGGGTCAAGTACTGCCAACCGCTAAAAAAGTGACTTACCACATTCATATCAAACGCACGATTAATCGCTCTCTTATTCTCGGCATCGCAGACGGCACCGTTTGCGTTGATGGCCGTGAAATCTACAGCGCCGAAGGTTTGCGCGTCGGCTTATTTACTTCCACTGACAGCTTTTAAGGGTTATCCGCATGCGTCGCGTCGTGATCACCGGGATGGGCATTGTTTCCTGTCTGGGCAATGACAAAGAAACCGTTTCCGCCAACTTGCGTGCCAGCCGTTCTGGCATTCGTTTCAACCAATCCTATGCGGATATGGGTCTGCGTAGCCAAGTGTCTGGCTCCGTGAATCTCAATCTGGAAGAGCTGATTGACCGCAAGGTGTACCGCTTTATGGGCGATGCAGCGGCCTTTGCTTATTTGGCGATGCAATCAGCCATTCAAGATGCTGGTTTAAGTGAGGAAGATATTTCTAATCCTCGCGTGGGTTTGATTGCAGGCTCCGGCGGTGCATCAACCTTTAACCAGATGGAAGCCATGGACATCCTGCGCGAAAAAGGCGTTAAGCGCGTAGGGCCGTACCGCGTACCCCGCACCATGGGCAGCACGGTTTCTGCGTGTTTGGCCACGCCGTTCAAAATTAAAGGCGTCAATTACTCCATTTCTTCCGCGTGTGCGACCAGCGCCCATTGCATCGGTAACGCACTGGAGCAAATCCAACTCGGCAAACAAGACATCGTGTTTGCAGGCGGCGGCGAAGAAGAACATTGGAGCCAAAGCTTCCTGTTTGACGCGATGGGCGCACTGTCCACCCAATACAACGAAACGCCAGAAAAAGCCTCGCGCGCTTACGACGCCAAACGTGATGGTTTCGTCATTGCAGGTGGCGGCGGCATGGTCGTTGTTGAAGAGTTGGAACATGCACTCAAGCGTGGTGCCAAAATTTATGCCGAAATCGTTGGCTACGGCGCAACTTCCGACGGTTACGACATGGTTGCGCCTAGCGGTGAAGGTGCCATGCGCTGTATGCGTCAGGCATTAGCTACTGTTGACGGCCCTATCGACTACCTGAATACACACGGCACCTCAACCCCCGTGGGTGACGTTGCTGAAGCGCGTGCGGTACGCGAAGTGTTTGGCGAAAATGCACCGCTGATTAGCTCAACCAAGAGCCTCTCCGGTCACTCGCTGGGCGCGGCGGGTGTACAAGAAGCCATCTATTCGCTGCTGATGATGGAAGGCAATTTCGTTGCAGGCTCTGCCAACATCGAAGAATTAGACCCCGCCGTCGCTGATTTGCCGATTGTTACGCAAACCCGCGAAAACGTGACACTGAACACTGTAATGAGCAACAGTTTTGGCTTTGGTGGCACAAATGCCACCCTCGTCCTGAAACGCTGGACAGGTCAGTAAATAAGAAACGGCACCCTAGGGTGCCGTTTTCTTTTCCACTGTTTACGCGGACAACTCTACCAGTAAACGATTCAAACGCTGCACATAAGCGGCGGGGTCTTTCAGGCTGTTACCAGCCGCCAAAGAAGCTTGGTCAAACAGGATATGAGCCAAGTCCGCAAAACGTGCGTCATTGGTTTCTGCATCCAATTTATTCACCAATGCGTGTTCAGGGTTGATTTCAAAAATCGGTTTAGAATCAGGCACTTTCTGGCCGCTGGCTTCTAAAATTTGGCGCATTTGTAAGCCTAAATCTTCGTCACCGATGGCCAAAATAGCGGGTGAATCCGTCAAACGATGCGATACACGCACTTCCGAAACACGTTCACTCAACGCACTTTTCAAGCGCTCCAGCAAAGACTCCTTCGCCTTGGCGATTTCTTCTTGAGCCTTTTTGTCTTCCTCGGAATCCAGCGCACCTAAATCCAAATCACCACGCGCCACATCAACGAACGATTTACCGTCAAATTCAGACAGGTAACTCATCATCCATTCGTCGATACGGTCGGTCAGCAACAGAACTTCAATGCCTTTTTTGCGGAATACTTCAAGATGCGGGCTGTTCCGAACCTGTTGATAGCTTTCGCCTGTCAGGTAATAAATTTTGTTCTGCCCTTCTTTCAACCGCGCGACATACGCAACCAAGCTGACATTTTGTGTGCTGGCTGATTCGTGCGTTGAGGCAAAACGCAGCAATCCGGCAACTTTTTCACGATTACTAAAATCTTCTGCGGGACCTTCTTTCAGCACTTGACCAAAGGTTTCCCAGAAGCGTTGGTAATCATCTGGTTTGTCTTTAGACAATTTGTCCAGCATATCCAGAACCCGCTTTGTGAGTGCGGATTTCATGGAATCAATAACAGGGTCTTTTTGCAGAATTTCGCGCGATACGTTCAAAGACAAATCGCTGGAATCAACAACACCTTTAATAAAGCGCAGATATAACGGCAGAAACTGATCTGCCTGATCCATAATAAATACGCGCTGTACATATAACTTCAAACCGCGCGGCGCTTCACGCTGATACAAATCAAATGGCGCGCGTGTTGGAACATACAGCAAAGACGTATACTCCAATTTCCCTTCGACTTTATTATGACTCCATGTCAGTGCATTCTCGAAATCGTGCGAAATATGCTTATAGAACTCTTGATATTCCTCTTCACTGACTTCACTCCGAGAGCGTGTCCATAACGCATTAGCGCGGTTCACGACTTCCCATTCAACGTCAGTTGATTGCTCATCATCGCCCGCATTTTGTTTGGGCAATTCAATTGGCAAACCAATATGGTCAGAATATTTTTTAATGACATTCCGCAGACGCCAGCCATCAGCAAATTCATCTTCACTGGCTTTTAAGTGCAGCACAATTGTTGTGCCACGCGCGGCTTTTTCAGTGAACGCAATATCGAAATCACCTTCACCTTTAGAGCTCCAGTGAACAGCTTGTTCTGCACTGACTCCAGCACGGCGGGTATATACATCAACCTGATCGGCAACAATAAAGGCTGAGTAAAAACCAACACCAAATTGGCCGATTAACTGTGAATCTTTTTTCTGGTCACCCGACAGATTATTTAAGAAATCCGCCGTGCCTGATTTAGCAATAGTCCCCAAATGGGCGATGACTTCATCGCGGCTCATGCCGATACCATTGTCTTCAATTGTGACCGTGCGCGCTGCTTTGTCAAAATTGACACGAATTTTCAGCGCGTCATCACCTTCTAACCATTCAGGGCGAGACAGCGACTCAAACCGCAGCTTGTCCACAGCGTCAGAAGCGTTAGAAATCAATTCACGCAGAAAAATTTCTTTGTTGGAGTACAAAGAATGAATCATCAGATGAAGCAATTGCTTCACTTCTGTTTGAAAACCAAGCGTTTCTTTTTGCGTACTAGCAGTCATAACAGGCTCCACATAGAGAAAATGCCCAATGGCACTTCCTCTATGTGGGGTCGCAAAACTCTATTTCAAGGCAATTTTCCGTGCCGGTTATTTTTTGTAATCCATCACATCCAAAATACCAGAATGAAACTCTCGATGGTAAAGCACAAAAACAACGCCTACCGTTGCAATCATATAAATCCAAGGATTTATAAACCATGCCAACGTAGCCAATCCAAAATAATAAGAACGTAAACCAAAGTTAAACTGATTTGCAGCCATCGAAATAACATTCGCTGCGCGCTTGGCAAAATCTTGTCTTTCACTTTCTGCTAGGTTGGTCTCTGATACCATGGGTGCTGCACCTAACATAGTCGCCACAAAATTATACTGTCGCATACACCAGGTGAATGTAAAAAAAGCATAAATAAATATTAAAGCAATGCTAATAATCTTCAACTCAGCCAATTCTTTGCTGGCCGATTGAACCAATGGCAATTCCGACAATACAGATAATGCTCTTTCCGTTGAACCTAAAACAGTTAGAATACCGGCCAATATAATCAACGAGCTAGAGGCAAAAAAAGAAGCATTACGCTCAAGATTACCAATCACATTAGTATCCGCAATTCTATTATCTCTTAACAAAAGCCTTCTCATCCAATCTTCACGATATTTGTGCAGTACACTGGCGAGACAAGCTATTTTGTTACTTTTCCAAGTAGCGTACTTTGTATAACCCCACCACCAGAGCACAAACCAAAGTACAGCGACAATATGTGGTAAATCTCTAGGATCAAGACACATAAAAACTCCGAAATATTTTCCACAAAAAATAACCCCTCTGATATGAATTAACTCACACCAGAGGGGCCATCGCAGCGAATTTAATAGGAAGCTAAATAGCAAGCCTCCGCATTATTTCCAGCTTACATTAACGCTTTTTACGGTTCGCAATATGAATTGCGTGACCATTCACTGCCAACGCAGCTTCGTGCAATGTTTCGGACAGCGTTGGGTGAGAGAAGACCATAATGCCCAAATCTTCCGCGCTGGTACCAAACTCCATACCAATCGCGCCTTGCTGTACCAATTCGGCAGCAGATGGGCCAATCACATGCACGCCTAATACGCGGTCTGTTTTAGCATCGGCGATGACTTTAACGAAACCGTGAGTATCATTCGCCGCCATCGCACGACCACTGGCCGCAAACGGGAAAGTACCGACGTTAATAGCAACGCCTTCTGCCTTTAATTGCTGCTCGGTTTTACCCACAGAGGCAATTTCGGGGTGCGTGTAAATAACTGACGGAATCAAATCATAATTGATTTGTGCTTTATGGCCAGCGATACGCTCGGCAACCATCACGCCTTCTTCAGACGCTTTGTGTGCCAACATCGGGCCGCGCACGATGTCGCCAATGGCGTAAACGCCAGCCACTTTAGTAGCACACTGACCATCTACTTCAATAAAACCACGCGCATCAACGCCCACACCGCTATCCGCAGCGAGAACATTTTCAGTCACAGGGCGACGGCCTACCGCCACAATTAATTTGTCAAATGTCAGTTGTTGCTCGCCAGCAGCATCCGTGAAGAAGACGGTTACTTGACCCTCTTTCACTTCAGAACCTGTTACGCGCGCCCCCAGACGGATATCCATACCTTGTTTAGTAAGGATTTTTTGCGCTTCTTTCGCCACTTGTTCATCAACGGCAGAGAGGAACTTGTCTTGTGCTTCCAAGACGGTCACTTCAGCGCCCAGACGACCCCAAACGGAACCCAACTCCAGACCAATCACGCCAGCGCCAATCACGCCCAGCTTTTGTGGAACGGTTTGGAACTCCAACGCACCCGTAGAATCAACGATGACATCGTGATCAGCGCGAGCAGGTGGAATGTCAATAGGTGCAGAGCCAGAAGCCAAAATAACATTGGCGGCATCAACCACTGTCACGCTGCCGTCAGCGGCGGTGACTTCAACGCGCTTGCCTGCCAGCAACTTGCCATGACCTTCCAGCAGTGTCACGCCATTGGCTTTGAACAGGCCAGCAATACCACCCGTCAGATTCTTAACAATGTTAGCTTTACGGCCAATCATTGCTGGAACGTCCATTTGCACGTTATCGACAGAGATACCGTGTACACCGAAGCTTTCTTTGGCTTCGTGGTATTTCCAAGAGCTGTCCAGCAATGCTTTAGAGGGAATACAGCCCACGTTCAGGCAAGTACCGCCCAGTGCTGTTTTGCCATCTTTGCCTTTGTATTTTTCGACACAGGCTGTTTTCAGTCCCAGTTGTGCCGCGCGGATTGCCGCAACGTAACCACCTGGGCCACCGCCGATCACTACCACGTCGAATGTCTGACTCATAACGTACTCGATCCTTTTGGGATAAACAGAGCGCCCCCATTCGTTAGGGGGCGCTGCGAACAGTGCGGATTAAACGTCCAGCAACAAACGGGCTGGGTCTTCCAGCAAGTCTTTGATAGCAACCAAGAAGCTAACGGCTTCTTTACCATCAATCAGACGATGATCATAAGACAGCGCCAGATACATCATCGGCAGAATCACAACTTGACCATTGACCGCCATTGGGCGCTCTTGGATTTTGTGCATACCGAGGATGGCGGTTTGTGGCGGGTTCACAATCGGGCTAGACAGCAAAGAACCGAATACACCACCGTTAGAAATGGTGAAGGTGCCGCCGGTCATTTCTTCGATGGTCAGTTTGCCGTCACGCGCTTTCTTGCCGTAACCCATGATGGTGCCTTCGATTTCGGCCAGCCCCATGTCTTCGGCGTTACGCAGCACAGGAACGACCAAACCACGGTCGCTTGATACAGCGACACCTACGTCGCAGTAACCGTGATACACGATGTCATTGCCATCAATGGAGGCATTTACCGCAGGGAAACGCTTCAGCGCCTCGGTAGCAGCCTTCACGAAGAAAGACATAAAGCCCAAACGCACGCCGTTATGTTTCTTCTCGAACAAGTCTTTGTACTTGTTACGCAAGTCCATGATGGGCTTCATGTTGACTTCGTTATACGTCGTCAGCATGGCCATAGAGGATTGCGCTTCGACCAGACGCTGGGCAATTTTTGCACGCAGGCGGGTCATTGGAACGCGCTTCTCGATACGGTCGCCAGCAAGAGCAGGCAGCGCAGCAGCGGCAGGCGCAGCAGGTGCGGCTTTTTTCGCATCAGCGGCAGCAACAGCGTCTTCTTTGGTGACACGACCGCCTTTGCCAGTACCAGGAATGGCGTTGCGATCCAGATTATTCTCATCAGCAATTTTGCGGGCTGCTGGAGACAGAATGGCCTCACTGGTAGCAGGTGCTGCGGCAGCCGCAGGGGCTGCTTCAACAGCGGCAGGCGCAGCAACCGGAGCAGCGGCAACAGCACCCGCTTCGATAGTGCCCAGCACTTCTGCGCTCAGAACGGTGTCGCCTTCGTTTTTAGCGATTTGCACTAAAACGCCGTCGGTTTCAGCCAATACTTCCATGACAACTTTGTCGGTTTCGATTTCGACAATCAGCTCATCACGTTTAACGGCATCACCGGGTTGCTTGTGCCAAGTAGCAACGGTGCCATCAGCAACTGACTCAGGGAAGGTTGGGGCTTTGATTTCAATAGCCATTCTTTAAATTCCTGTCGGTTCGGAGTCTTCAGGAAAGGGGGCGATTAACGCCCCGCTCTCTGACTGAAGGTATTAAACAGTGAAGGCATCCTGAAGCAGCTTTTCTTGCTGCTCGTTGTGCATTGACGCATAACCACACGCGGGTGCAGCCGCCGCTTCACGACCCGCATACGCCAAGCCTAATGCTGGGTTCAGCTTGGCAATAGCGTCACGAATAGCTTGCTGAGTGCAATACCACGCGCCTTGGTTCAGCGGCTCTTCTTGGCACCAAACCACTTGCTTGAGGTTAGTGTACGCAGAAAGCACGTCGGTCAATTCAGCTTCTGGGAATGGGTAGAGCTGTTCGATACGCACAATTGCCGTATCTTCGCGGCCTTCATCACGACGCTTTTTCAGCAATTCGTAATAAACCTTACCGCTACACAGCACTACGCGCTCAACCTTGTCGGCATCTACGCGATCAATTTCAGCCAGAACAGGCTGGAACGAGCCATTTGCCAAATCTTCCAGCGTAGAAGTAGCCAGCGGATGACGCAGCAGCGACTTAGGCGACAGGGCCACCAACGGCTTACGCAGATTGCGTGACACTTGACGGCGCAGCATGTGGTAAACCTGCGCGGGCGTGCTCGGTACACAAACCTGAATATTGTGCTCGGCACACAGTTGCAAGTAACGCTCTAAACGCGCAGACGAGTGCTCTGGGCCTTGGCCTTCGTAACCGTGTGGCAGCAACATAGTCAGACCACAGACGCGCGCCCACTTGGTTTCGCAGCTACTGATGAACTGGTCCATAACGACCTGAGCACCGTTCGCAAAGTCACCAAACTGCGCTTCCCAAATGACCAACGCATTTGGATTCGTGCTGGCATAACCGTATTCGAACGCCAGAACCGCTTCCTCAGAGAGGTAAGAGTCATAGAGGTCGAAAGCTGGTTGGTTCGCCGACAAGTTTTGCAGTGGCAGATAGCGTGCAGCGTCTTTCTGGCTGTGCAGTGCCGCATGACGGTGCGAGAAAGTGCCGCGCCCTACGTCTTGACCCGTGATACGCACGGGACGGCCTTCGTTGAGCAACGTGGCGTAAGCCAAGTTTTCAGCACAGCCCCAATCCAGCTCCAGCTCACCTTCGCCCATGCGTGCACGGTTTTCGAGGGTTTTGCTGACTTGACGCTGAACCACAAAGCCTTCTGGAATTTCGAGCAGCTTGCGATTCAAGGTTTTCAGTGTGTCGATGTCTACACGGGTATCACAGGCGGATTCCCATGCGTGACCAACATACGGCGTCCAATCAACGAACAGGCTGCTATCGACACCTTCTACAACGAGACCATGAGCCACATCACGGCCTTCGTCCAGCGCAGTACGGTATTCGTCAACTTTCTGCTGTACTTCTTCTTGCGTCAGCACGCCCGCTTTTACCAGAGCATCCGCATACAGCTCGCGCGTAGTACGTTGCTTGGCAATTTTTTGGTACATCAGCGGTTGGGTGCCCGTTGGATCATCCGCTTCGTTGTGACCACGACGACGGTAGCAAACCAAGTCGATGACGATGTCACGCTTGAATTGCATACGGTAATCAACGGCTAATTGCGTCACAAACAGGACGGCATCGGGATCGTCACCGTTGACGTGCAGCACAGGCGCTTGAATGATTTTAGCGGGGTCAGTGCAGTATTCAGTAGAGCGCGTGTCCAACGGGTTGCTGGTTGTGAAACCAACTTGGTTGTTCACGACAATATGAATGGTACCGCCCGTTTTGTAGCCGCGAACTTGCGACATTTGGAAGGTTTCCATCACCACACCTTGACCCGCAAAGGCAGAGTCACCGTGGATGGAAACAGGCACAACGGTCGTGCCAGCGGTGTCGCCGCGACGGTCTTGGCGCGCACGCACAGAACCTTCAATCACCGGAGAAACAATCTCCAAGTGAGAGGGGTTGAAAGCCATGGACAAGTGTACTTGACCGGCTGGCGTATTCACGTTGGAAGAAAAGCCTTGGTGGTACTTAACATCACCTGAACCGCTTTCGACCAGTTTTTTGCCTTCAAACTCATTAAACAGATCGCGTGGATTTTTACCCAATGCGTTGACTAACAAGTTCAAACGACCACGGTGCGCCATGCCAATAATGACTTCTTTCGCGCCCAAAGTACCGGAACGCTGAATGATTTCATCGACCATCGGCACAAGGCTTTCACCGCCTTCCAGACCGAAACGCTTGGCACCGGGGAATTTGGTTCCCAAGTACTTTTCCAAGCCTTCACCGGCAGTCAAACGCTCTAATACGTTGACTTTGGCTTCTTTGGAAAATTGCGGACGACCACGAACGGTTTCCAGACGCTGTTGGAACCACGCACGCTGCTCGGCATCAGTGATATGAGTAAACTCAACACCGATACTGCCGCAATACGTTGCCTTTAAAGTGTCGAAAATTTCGCGCAGAGTGGCTTCAGCTTTACCAACCGCCAATTCGTCGGCAAAAAACACAGTGTCCAAATCCGCATCAGACAAACCATGATGCTGGAGTGTCAGCTCAACTGGAGCCTGACGCACCCACAAACCAAGCGGATCCAAATTGGATGCCTGATGGCCAAAGGTACGGAAAGACTGGATCAGATGCAGAACGCCAATTTGCTTGCGTGCACGTTGCTCATCAAAAGCAGCGCCGGAGGCGGCTTGAGCACGACGTGGACTCTTAGCAAGCTGCACAAACTGATCGCGCACAGCAGAATGAGGAACATCGCCTGAATTGCCGCCATTAGTTGGCAGCCCTTGGAAGTAGTTGCGCCACTCCTCAGGCACGGCACTGGAATCTTGCAAGAAGAGCTCATAAAGCTCCTCGACGTAGGCAGCGTTACCACCGGACAAGTGGGCACTGTTCCACATCCGCTGCATTACGCTTTCGTGCATCTAGGTCACCCTCGGTATAGGGGGACACTATCTTGGAATCTTGGTCGTTTGTGGCGCTAAGTCTGAAAAAACGACTTTGGGACAAGGCCACAATACGGATCCCGCAGATAGTTCGGGCTCCAGCCCGCTCGCCCCTGCTGGTCGTTTTATTCAAAGGCTACAAACTGTATGGGTTTTTGCAGCCCGGCAAGATGGCCACATTGACCACAAAGGGCCAATGTGACCTCGTAAGAACCGCTAACGCGGATCAGGTACCACTTTGCAGCAGCATGTTACGCACATGACCGATTGCCTTGGTCGGGTTCAGACCTTTAGGGCAAACGTTCACGCAGTTCATGATGCCACGGCAACGGAAGACGCTAAATGGATCGTCCAACGCGGCCAGACGCTCTTGCGTTTGAGTATCGCGGCTGTCTGCCAAGAAACGATAGGCTTGCAACAGCGCAGACGGACCCAAGAACTTGTCTGGATTCCACCAGAACGAAGGGCAAGAAGTAGAGCAGCACGCGCACAGAATGCACTCGTACAGACCATCCAACTTTTCACGATCTTCTGGCGTTTGCAGGCGTTCAATAGCAGGCGCTGGTGTGTCGTTTTGCAGGTAAGGCTGCACCTTCTCATATTGCTTGTAGAAGATGCTCATATCGACGACGAGGTCGCGGATAACAGGCAGACCTGGCAACGGACGAATAACCAACTTGCCGCCTTTCACTACGCTAGAAATCGGAGTGATGCACGCCAAACCGTTTTTGCCGCTGATGTTCATACCATCGGAACCGCAAACACCTTCACGGCAAGAACGACGGTAAGAGAAAGTCACGTCTTGCTCTTTGATCAGAGCCAAAACGTCCAGCACCATCAAGTCTTTGCCGTCGATTTCGACGTTAAAGTCTTGCATGAAAGGAGCAGCATCTTTCTCAGGGTTGTAACGATAAACGCTGACTTGAAGAGTTTTACCAAGCGACATAGCAGCCTCTCTTAGTAAGTACGAACTTTAGGTTCGAATACTGGAACAGTCTTAGGCGCGAAGTTTACGCCGCGTTTAGTAACGCGCTTCTCGCCAGGGAAGTACAGGGTATGACACAGCCAGTTGGCATCGTCACGGTCTTCGTAGTCTTCACGAGCGTGAGCGCCACGTGATTCTTTACGCTCTTCAGCGGCGATAGCGGTAGCCTCAGCGACTTCGAGCAAGTTTTGCAGCTCCAGTGCTTCAGTACGCGCGGTGTTGAACGCTTGGCTCTTGTCAGCAATCTTGACGTTAGCAATACGCTCACGAAGGTCTGCCAACTGGTTGATGCCCTTCTGCATAAACTCGCCAGTACGGAACACACCGAAGTAGTTCTGCATGCACTGTTGCAGTTCTTTACGCAGCGGCGCAACGTCTTCGCCAGTGGTGCGCTCGTTCACGCCAGACAGACGCTTCAGAGAGGCTTCGAGGTCAGAATCGGTAGCACCACGGTATTCAATACCTTCTTTCAGTGCTTTTTCCAAATGCAGACCAGCAGCGCGACCGAATACGATCAGGTCCAGCAGTGAGTTACCGCCCAGACGGTTTGCACCGTGAACAGATACGCACGCGACCTCACCCACAGCGAACAAGCCTTCGATAATGGTATCGTTACCATTAGCGTCTTGAGTAATCGCCTGACCGTGGATGTTAGTTGCTACACCACCCATCATATAGTGACAGGTTGGAATAACAGGTACTGGCGCAACCACTGGGTCAACGTGAGCAAAGGTCTTAGACAGTTCACAGATACCTGGCAAGCGGCTGTGCAGTACATCTTCACCCAAGTGATCCAGCTTCAGCAGTACGTGATCCTTGTCTGGGCCACAGCCGTTGCCAGCAATAACTTCTTTAACCATTGAGCGCGCAACAACGTCACGGCCTGCAAGGTCTTTAGCGTTCGGTGCGTAACGCTCCATGAAACGCTCGCCATGAGCGTTAATCAGGTAACCACCCTCACCACGGCAGCCTTCTGTTACCAGAACGCCCGCACCGGCGATACCGGTTGGGTGGAATTGCCACATTTCGATATCTTGGACAGGAACGCCCGCACGCAGCGCCATACCAACACCGTCACCCGTGTTAATCAGGGCGTTTGTGGTAGAGGCATAAATACGGCCAGCACCGCCTGTTGCCAGAACAGTTGCTTTAGAACGGATATAAACGGTTTCGCCCGTTTCAATGCAAATTGCAATGACGCCGACAACCGCACCGTCTTGGTTTTTCACCAGATCAACAGCAAACCATTCATTTAAGAAGGTAGTGCCGTTTTTCAGGTTGGCTTGATACAGGGTGTGCAGTAACGCATGGCCAGTACGGTCGGCAGCAGCACAAGTACGCGCCGCTTGACCACCGTTACCATAATCTTTTGACTGACCACCGAAAGGACGCTGATAAATACGGCCTGTTTCGGTACGAGAGAACGGCAAGCCCAGATGTTCCATTTCGAAAACAGCTTCTGGACCTACGGAACACATATATTCGATAGCGTCTTGGTCACCGATGTAATCGGAACCTTTAACGGTATCGTACATGTGCCAGCGCCAATCATCGTTCGGGTCAGCCGAAGCGATAGCGCAGGTGATACCGCCTTGCGCGGAAACCGTGTGGGAGCGCGTAGGGAATACTTTTGTTACACAAGCCGTTTTGTGGCCTGACTGAGACAATTGCAGTGCGGCGCGCATACCCGCACCGCCGCCACCGATGATAATGGCGTCAAAAGACAAAGTACGAATGTTAGCCATGGATTAAACGCTCCAAAGAATCTGAACACCCCAGACAAAGAATGCGAACATCGCGATGCCGCAAAAAGCCTGGAACAGGAAACGCAAAGCAGTAGCAGCCTTGCCGAAGGCCATTGGTGTCAAATAGTCAGTGGAAATAGTCCACATGCCAACCCATGCATGAGCACCCAAGCTAACCAATGCCAGCAAGCTGAAAACACGCATCGAAGTCTGTGCAAATAGACCATGCCATTCTGCGTAAGTAAGTCCTGCATGGGTAACCAGATACCCTAAAAGGAACAGAAAATACGCAGCCAGAATGACAGCGGAGACCCGCTGCGCCATCCAGTCAAACAGACCTGAACGGGAAAAGTTAGTGATGTTGGTTACCATACCCAAACCCCTGCGAGAACAATTAACACTGCTGAAACAGCAATGACAATTTTAGAACCTTGCTTACCACCTTCCAGAGTTTCACCCACACCCGCATCCATCACCAAGTGACGAACACCCGCCACCATGTGATACAGCAGGGCAGAAACCAAAGCCCAAACTACCAGCTTGGCCAGAGCGCCACCCAAGAATGCTTTGGCTTGCGCGAAGCCCTCAGCAGAAGCCAAGGACAGGTCCAATACGTACAGCATAACGGCAACGCCCAAGAAAAGGAGCACGCCGGAAATGCGGTGAACGATGGACGTGTAAGCAGTGATCGGAAGTTGGATTGTCGTAAGATCTAGGTTTACGGGTCGTTTGCTATTCACGGCTTTTTTCACACTGAGAGCCCTAACCAGCAGGGCGAGTTGTCGGGAAGTGCACTTTTTTGTCAGGTACCCATCACCAGGGAAAGATAACGGCCAAAACACACGCTTGGCCCCGACCTCTGGCGGTCGGGCGTCGAGTATAGACAGTTCAAATATCGATGACAACGCGCGACAACACGCCACCCCAAGCAGCTTTTGACAATTTAACAAACTCTACTAAGGTGTTTGGGCCAACCCTATTTTGCACGGTGCCAGCCTCTACTTTAGGCCAAATTGACATTCGGTCTTATCTATCTATAGTTGAGCGCGCCCTGCTTGAGGGGCTCATTGAATCAGGTGATTTCAAGCATAATTTTAGGAGGCCGCTATGGCTGACAAGAAAGCAGAGTTGATTATCGACGGTAAAAGCGTCGAGCTACCCGTCCTTTCCGGTACCATGGGGCCAGACGTCGTTGATGTCCGCAGCCTGATCAGCCAAGGCGTATTTACCTACGACCCAGGTTTCATGTCTACGGCTGCCTGCGAGTCAGAAATCACCTTCATCGACGGTGATAAAGGCATTTTGATGCACCGGGGCTACCCAATCGAGCAATTGGCTGAAAAATCCAGCTATCTCGAAACCTGTTATGCCCTGTTCTACGGCGAGCTGCCCACAGCACAGCAAAAAGAAGAATTTGTTGAGCTGGTCAAGAACCACACTATGGTTCATGAGCAAATGAAATCTTTCCTCAACGGTTTCCGCCGCGACGCGCATCCAATGGCAGTCATGTGCGGTCTCGTTGGCGCGATGTCTGCTTTCTATCACGACTCATTGGACAACAATGATCCAAAGCACCGTGAAATCTCCGCAATCCGACTGATTGCTAAAATGCCAACAATGGCCGCCATGGCGTATAAGTACTCTGTTGGCCAGCCCATCATGTACCCACGCAATGAATTGAACTATGCAGAAAACTTCCTGCATATGATGTTCAATACACCGTGCGATCGTGACCGTCCAGTAAGCCCCGTACTGGCTCGCGCAATGGATCTGATTTTTATCCTGCACGCTGACCACGAGCAAAACGCTTCCACTTCCACCGTTCGCCTGACCGGCTCCACCGGTGCAAACCCATTTGCCTGTATTGCTGCGGGTATTGCTGCATTGTGGGGACCAGCCCACGGTGGCGCAAACGAAGCCGTGCTGACAATGCTGGACGAAATTGGCAGCGTCGAAAACATCGACAAGTTCTTGGCAAAAGCCAAAGACAAAAATGATCCATTCAAGCTGATGGGCTTTGGTCATCGCGTTTATAAAAACTTCGACCCACGCGCCAAAGTAATGAAAAAGACCTGCGACGCCGTTTTGGAAGAGTTAGGCGTGAACGATCCAAAACTCGAACTGGCTATGAAGCTGGAAGAGGCTGCACGCAACGACCCATACTTCAAAGAGCGGAATCTCTATCCAAACGTGGACTTCTACTCAGGTATTATTTTGAAGGCCATCGGTATTCCAACCAGCATGTTCACTGTCATTTTTGCCCTGGCGCGTACCGCAGGCTGGATTGCTCAGTGGAAAGAAATGTACGCAGGCGGTTACAAAATTGGTCGCCCACGTCAGATTTACAAAGGTTATACCCAGCGCGACTATGTACCTGTCGAAGAGCGTGGTTAATCCTTAACAAAAAGGGCCGCAATTGCGGCCCTTTTTATTTACACTGTTAATAATTCCAATAAGGTGATGTTCTTCAATGCTTCAACAGTATTTTCACCGCATACCTCTTTTTCTGCATCGAATTGAATACAGACCAAGGGCCTCTCTGGCTTGCCAAATAGCCGACAATAATTCTTTTCATCTAGCTGCACGCAACGTATACCCGCAGGTTTTCCATTGGGCATCCCAGGAATAACTGACGATATAGAAGGTGCTATGCAACACGCTCCACACCCTGAACGACACAGCATTCCAAAAACCCTCCAGACACACTAAATCACACATATTACTGTATTTTCTACCAAGGAACTAATTATGTTGAATGTAGTTGCTTTATCCGCTTTTCACGACAACTATATTTGGCTAATTTATAACGATGCCACCCACGAATGCGCCGTCGTTGATCCGGGTGATGCAATACCCGTTTTAGAATGGTTACATAAAAATCCTACCTTTTCACTTTCTTATATTTTAATTACGCACCACCATAATGATCATACCGGCGGAGTTAATATATTAAAGCAAAAAACACAAGCCATTGTGTTTGGTCCTGAATTAGAATGTACAGGGCTTGCTGATTATTCTTTAAAGGAAGGTTGCTCTTTTAACTGCCTTGGTTACACATGGCAGGCTATTCATACGCCTGGACATACAAGAGGCCATATCGTTTTTATTAATAATGAAACACAACCACCTATGCTTTTTAGTGGTGATACTTTATTTAGTGCAGGGTGCGGGCGTCTTTTTGAAGGCTCTGCCGAACAGATGCTGCTTTCGCTAAAAAAAATCAAGAAATTAAATCAAGATACTCTAATATATCCGGCACACGAATATACATTGTGCAATCTCAAATTTGCCTTAGTTGTTGAACCTAGCAATCACAACATCGTAGAAAGCCAAAGGGCTGCCGAGCAAAAATGCTTACGCGGCGAGCCTACATTACCTTCAACACTAAGGCATGAATTGGCTATCAATCCCTTTCTGCGTACAGAGCATCCGTCAATTCAATACGCACTCGAAAACCATACAAAACACCGACTCACTGACGAAATTGAGCGTTTTGCCGCGCTTCGTGCTTGGAAGAACACGTTTTGAACAGAATCCTGCCTTGACCCTCTAGATGTCGATTTTTAGAATCAACCTATTCAAAAAACCACCGAGTACTCGTTCAATGTCACAGCCTTCGCCGCTTCGCAGCTTTATGCTGTGCCTTGCTACTCGCCCACATTATTTTATGCTCAGTGGCTTCTTGCTAACGCTTACTGGCTGCCAAAACATCACTCCCCCACAAGATAACGCCATAGATAGCGCGTTAATAACGTCACCCTCACGCGAATGGAATAGCAATACGCGCGACTCATCCAGAAAAGGAATGGAAGCTAAAGATATTTGGGAGCGGATTCGCAACGGTTATAAACTTCAACAATATATTGGCAATAACCCTCGTGTTGATCAGCAACGCTTTGGTTTAGCTAGCCGACCCGACTCAATCAGACAAATTGCTGAACGTAGCGGCCCATATATTCATTACATCGTAGAACGATTAGAACATAATGAGCTGCCTCTCGAACTTGCTTTATTGCCTATGATAGAAAGCTCTTACAATCCACTGGCCTACTCTTCGGCTCAAGCCGCTGGATTATGGCAGTTTATTCCGTCAACAGGTAAAACTTTTAATTTACGTCAAACAACATGGTACGACGGACGTCGTGACATCACGGCTTCGACAAACGCAGCCATTATGTATTTACAACGATTACATGATATATTTAATGGCGATTGGCTACTGGCTCTGGCTGCTTATAATGCGGGCGAAGGCACAGTTAGCCGTGCTATTGAACGCAATACGCGGCAAGGATTACCCACCGATTATTGGAACTTACCTCTTCCTAGAGAGACTCAAGATTACGTCCCCAAGCTATTGGCACTTTCGCAAATTATTAATTCACCAACCAGTTACAACGTAAACTTAACGCCTATCGCCAATCAACCTTATTTCGAGAAAGTTCAAATACGTCATCAATTAGATTTAGCCAAAGTAGCTGATTTAGCGAACATGGACGAAAATGAGTTATTTCAGTTAAATCCAGCGTTCAAGCAACGCATTACTATGGATGGCCCACAGCATGTACTCGTTCCCGTAGAAAAAGCTGACGAATTAAATGCAAAAATTTCTAGCTTGCCTGCAGCTCCTTTGCCAATTATTCCAGCACCCATAGCACCCGCACCACAAGAACAACGCAAAACGTATGTCGTTCGTAAAGTCGATAATTTAAATAGTATCGCCAATCGGTTTGGCGTTTCAGCCAATACACTGCGTAAAGCTAATAACTTACGCGGAAATAATTTGAAAACTGGACAAACCTTAGTTATTCCCAGCGAAAAAGTTGCTAGTAATACCAAGACGCTACCGGCTAGCAAAATCAAAAATGAATCCAAAAGCACTAGCGCAACTCAAAAAAATAAATTATCTGCTAATCCAGTTACTGCCAAAACAAAACCCAATAAAGCACCTCAGCAACATATCGTCCGCAATGGCGATACTGTTTGGACTATTGCACGCCGCTACGATATTCCCGTAAAAGATATACAACGATTAAATCCAAAACTGGGTACACAACTGAAAAATGGACAAACCGTTACCCTACCAGCGACAGTGAAACGCTAAAAATTGCATTTTTTAATTAAGAAAAATTCAATACGAGAACGCCATATGGGTGCTTTAATAAATGCCACACGGCACTCTTTTTTATTCTTTTTTACTTTTCTTTTGCTTAGCGTAAATTTTGCTTACTCTGCGCCAAAACATGCAATAACACTATACGAAGAACAGCCTCGTTATGGTGAGAATTTCCAACATTTCGATTACGTCAATCCTAACGCTCCCAAAGGGGGCAATTTAAGACAAGCGAGTATCGGGAATTTTGACAGCTTAAATCCTTTCATCAGTAAAGGGGTAGCCGCAGAAGAGTTAAATCTAATTTACGATACTCTGACACGTAAAAGTTTAGATGAACCTTTTACTGAATATGGTCTTATTGCAGAAAAAATAGAACGTGCGCCAGATAATCGCTGGGTACGCTTTTTTATAAGACGCAATGCACGGTTTCACGATGGAAAAAATATTACTGCATCTGATGTCGCTTTCACGTTCGAAACTTTAATTAAACAGGGCGCACCACAGTATAAAGCCTATTATGCTGACGTCGAAAAAGTTTCCATAGAATCTACTCACACAGTACGTTTTGATTTCCGCCAAAATGGTAATAGAGAACTTGCTTTAATTATTGGGCAATTGCCAATTTTACCGAAACATTACTGGGAAAATCGAGAATTTAATCGAACCACCCTCGAAGTACCTTTGGGCAGTGGCCCTTATCGCATAGTAGATGTGCAGGCAGGCAGAAGTATTCGTTTTGAACGTGTTAAAAATTGGTGGGCAAAAGACCTTCCGTTAAATAAAGGTCAATATAACTTTGACTCCATCACTATTGATTACTACAGAGACAGCACTGTTGCTCTAGAAGCGTTCAAAGCAGGTCAATTTGATTTTTGGTTAGAAACAAGTGCTAAAAACTGGGCTACGGCTTACGACTCACCCGCATTAAAAAATAACTCCTTCATTAAAGAAGAAATTATTAATAATAATCCAACTGGGATGCAGGGCTTTGTATTTAACTTACGCCGCCCTCTTTTTCAAGATATTAGAGTAAGAGAAGCCCTTAGCTTGTTGTTCGACTTTGAATGGAGCAACAGACAATTATTCTACGGAGCATATAATCGCACACGTAGCTATTTTGAAAACTCTGAACTGGCTGCTACAGGAAAACCTTCTGAAGCGGAGTTGAAACTTTTAAACGCATGGCGCGCACAGTTACCAAATCAATTATTTGAATCTGAATACAACCCTGAAAAAACTGACGGCAGTGGTATAATACGAGAGCAGAGACGTCGTGCTTTTTCCTTATTAAAGGAGTCAGGTTGGCGAATAGAAAATGATCAAATGGTAGATAGTATCGGAAAGCCGATAACCATAGAGTTTTTATTAGCTCAACCCGAATTCGAACGAGTTTTATTGCCTTATAAGAGAAATTTAGCCAGCTTAGGTATAGAACTGAAAATAAGGCGTGTTGATTTCTCACAATACATTAATCGGTTAAGATCACGCGATTTTGATATGCTAGTAGGAAGTTTTAGCCAATCCAGCTCGCCGGGTAACGAACAACGTGAATACTGGCACTCTAGCAGTGCCGATACTCTCGGAAGCCGCAATCTGATGGGTCTAAAAAATGCAGCAATTGATGGATTAGTAGAAAACTTAATTCGCTCAACTAATCGCCAGCAACTTATTATAAACGCGCGCGCATTAGACAGGGCATTACAATGGGGATTTTATGTTGTACCTAATTGGCATATCAAACACTGGCGCGTAGCTCGCTGGAACCATTTAGAACGCCCTAAAAATCCGCCATTGTACGATGTAGGATTATATACATGGTGGGTTCGCCCTGTCACATGGTAAGGTCATGCTCACTTATATCATACGCCGCTTACTTCTTATAATTCCAACATTGTTCGGAATTCTATTATTAAATTTTTTAGTAATTCAAGCAGCTCCCGGTGGTCCCGTTGAGCAAATGATTGCAAAACTGGAAGGGATAGAAAGCATTCAGAGTACCGCACGCATTTCAAGTAGTAGCGATGCACCACGTTACGACAGTAATAGCTATCGCGGCTCACAGGGTTTAGACAGCTCATTAATTAAAGAAATAGAAACCCTATACGGATTCGATAAATCAGCCAGCGAACGCTTTTGGAATATGTTGGTTAACTACAGTCAGTTCAATTTTGGACAAAGCTTTTTTCGCGATACCAGTGTTATTGATTTAATTGTAGAAAAAATGCCTACCTCTCTTTCATTAGGATTATGGAGCACTTTATTAACTTACGTTATATCCATACCGCTAGGTATCCGTAAAGCAGTAAATCATGGCAGCTCGTTCGATGTTGTGAGCAGTACACTTATAATAATTGGGTATGCCATACCAGCTTTCTTGTTTTCTATACTATTAATCGTCGTTTTTGCTGGCGGCAGTTACGTTAATTGGTTTCCATTAAGAGGGTTGACTTCAGATAACTTCGAGCAACTTTCCTTTTTCGCTAAGATTCTAGACTACTTTTGGCATATTACATTACCTATTCTGGCACTTACTATCGGCAACTTCGCAACCTTGACACTTTTAACTAAAAATAGCTTCATGGACGAAATCAGCAAACAGTATGCCGTTACAGCAAAAGCAAAAGGTCTTTCAGAACAGGACGTACTTTATAAGCACGTATTCAGAAATGCGATGCTTATCATAATAGCAGGCTTTCCTGCCACTATCGTCAGTATGTTATTTACAGGCTCGTTGCTTATCGAAGTCATGTTTTCCTTAGATGGCCTCGGTTTGTTAAGTTTCGAATCAGCCATCAATCGTGATTACCCTGTTGTTTTTGGCATATTATTTATTTTCACACTCATCGGATTATTAGTTAAAATAATCGGCGATGTTATCTACACCTTAGTAGATCCTCGCATTGATTTTGAACGTAGAGGAAATTAAAAATGCTTCTCTCGGCACTTAATCAAAAGCGATTCATTCGGTTTAAGAAAAACAAACGCGGCTGGTACAGCCTCATATTGTTTTCTGTACTTTTCTTATTTAGCCTTTGTGCTGAGTTCATCTCGAATGAAAAACCTATTTTCATACAATATAACAATACATTTTACTTTCCTGTTCTTCAACGCTATCCAGAAACAGAATTTGGCGGCGAATTTCCATTAGAAGCTGATTATAAAAGCCCTTATATTCGTCAATTAATCGCAGAAAAAAATGGCACGATGGTATGGCCTTTAATACCGCATAGTTACGAAAGCATCAATTTTGATTTGAGGGTACCAACACCTGCACCGCCATCGGCAGATAATTGGTTAGGTACTGATGACCAGGGACGAGACGTGCTTGCACGTCTTATTTACGGATTTAGGATTTCTATTCTTTTCGCACTTATATTAACAATTATTAGTTCAGCGATGGGGGTAATAGCAGGAGCCATACAGGGGTTTTATGGCGGCTGGATTGATTTACTTGGACAGCGTTTTTTAGAAATTTGGTCAGGATTACCCATATTATACATGCTAATTATACTATCTAGCTTCGTAGAACCTAGCTTTTGGTGGCTACTCAGTATAATGCTTTTATTTGCATGGATGAATCTGGTCGATATTGTGCGTGCTGAGTTTTTACGTGGCCGAAATTTAGAATATGTAAGAGCGGCCAGAGCATTGGGCATGAGTAACTTTTCTATAATGCGACGACATATACTACCCAATGCAATGACGTCCACCATTACTTACTTACCCTTTATTCTTACAGGCGTCGTCAGTACACTAACAGCTCTTGATTTTCTTGGTTTTGGATTGCCACCTGGCGCTCCTTCGTTGGGTGAATTGATTGCTCAAGGCAAATCTAACTTACAAGCACCTTGGTTAGGTATAAGTGCATTTTGCACATTAGCCCTTATGCTCACATTGTTAGTATTCATAGGTGAAGCCATACGCGACGCCTTTGACCCAAGGAAATAAAGCGATGGACATACAAAAAGATAATCTCTTAGATATTAAAAATCTTCGCGTTAGTTTTTTGTCAGAAGAGGAAACACACACCGTTGTCAACGATGTTAGTTTTTACATTAAGGCGGGAGAAACATTAGCATTAGTCGGTGAAAGCGGCTCTGGAAAATCAGTAACCGCCCACTCTATTTTGCGCTTGCTGCCTAAATCAGCGCATTATGATTCAGGGAAAATTTACTACCAAGGCGAAGACTTACTTAATATAAAAGAGCAACGCCTGCGTAACATTCGAGGCAATAAAATTGCCATGATATTTCAAGAGCCTATGAGCTCACTTAATCCATTACATACTATAGAGCAACAAATTACGGAAGTTCTTACTATTCATAAAGGCATACGCGGATTAGTGGCAAAAAAACGTGTACTTGAACTATTAGAGCTTGTTGGAATTTCAGAACCAGCCAAACGCCTCACCTCGTATCCGCATGAATTATCAGGCGGCCAAAGACAGCGCGTTATGATCGCCATGGCGCTCGCTAATGAACCCGAACTACTTATCGCTGACGAACCCACAACGGCATTGGATGTTACGACTCAAGTAAAGATTTTGGCGTTGCTAAAATCTTTACAAAAAAGATTAGGAATGGCCATTTTACTTATTACGCACGATTTAAATCTAGTCCGCCGTATAGCACATAACGTATGCGTAATGCAGCACGGTAAATCCGTCGAGTTTAATAGCTGCGCCGATTTATTCAAAAACCCTCAACATCCATATACTCAAGAACTCATCAACGCTACGCCTAACGGAGCGCCATTACCTTATAAAGAAACAACCACGCTGATAGAAGTAGAAAACCTAGACATTAAATTTCCCATTAAAAAAGGGTTATTTAAAAGAACCGTATCTTATTTTCATGCCGTAAATAATGTTTGCTTTAAATTACCCAAAGGGCAAACGCTAGGAGTTGTTGGTGAAAGTGGTTCTGGAAAATCTACGCTAGGTTTAGCTTTATTAAAACTGATAGAAAGCAATGGTGTTATTAGGTTCGCGGGTCAACGGATTGATTATTTAACGCAAAATAAAATGCGTCCTTTACGGCGTCAAATGCAAATTGTATTCCAAGACCCTTTTGGTAGTTTAAGCCCGCGCTTAACGGTTGAGCAAATTATCGGCGAGGGGCTAGATATTCATCAATTGGGTAATCCTCTCGAAAGAGCGCAATTAATTATTCAGGCACTTCATGATGTAGGGCTAGACCCCAATACACGTCATCGTTACCCACACGAATTTTCTGGCGGGCAACGTCAGCGCATCGCCATCGCGCGGGCGCTTGTATTAAAACCTAATTTTATTTTATTAGACGAGCCTACTTCTGCTTTAGATAGAAGCGTACAGCGGCAAATTATAGAATTATTGAGAGATTTACAAAAAAAATACAATCTCACTTATTTATTTATTAGCCATGATTTAGCAGTTGTGCGCGCATTAAGTCACAAACTGCTTGTCATTAAAGAAGGGGTTGTTGTCGAACAGGGCGAAGCGCACGCTATTTTTTCTGCCCCGCAACATCCTTATACCCAGCAGTTGCTAGAGGCGGCATTTTTAATGCCCAACACTGCTAATTAACCAGCAAGAGGAAATACATCATGGGTTTCATGACCGGTAAACGTGTTTTGATCGTTGGCGTAGCCAGCAAGTTGTCGATTGCTTCAGGTATCGCGGCAGCCATGCACCGCGAAGGCGCTGAACTGGCGTTCACTTATCAAAACGAAAAACTCAAAGGCCGCGTCGAAGAGTTCGCGGCGGGTTGGGGCTCTAGCGCCGAACTGTGCTTCCCGTGCGACGTGGCAAACGATGACGACATCGTGCGCGTCTTTGAAGCACTGGGCCAAAAATGGGACGGCTTGGACTGCATCGTTCATTCTGTTGGCTTTGCGCCCGGCGACCAACTGAACGGCGATTTTACCGAAGTCACCACACGCGAAGGCTTCAAAATTGCTCATGACATCAGCGCCTACAGCTTTGTTGCGCTGGCAAAAGCAGGCCGCGAACTGATGAAAGGCCGCAACGGCAGCTTGCTGACCCTCTCTTACTTGGGCGCAGAACGCACCATGCCAAACTACAACGTGATGGGCATGGCCAAAGCCTCGTTGGAGGCAGGCACTCGTTATCTGGCGTCCAGCCTTGGCCCAGAAGGTACGCGCGTCAACTGCATTTCTGCGGGCCCCATCCGCACGTTGGCAGCGTCTGGGATTGCTAGTTTCCGCAAAATGTTGGCCGCTAACGAGCGTCAAACACCGCTGCGCCGCAATGTCACCATTGAAGAAGTGGGCAACGCAGCCGCATTCTTGTGCTCAGATTTAGCCTCTGGCATTAGCGGCGAAGTGATGTACGTTGACGGCGGTTTTAACACCACTGCAATGGGTTCTTTAGAAGAATAATTTCTTATTTTTCTGTACGTTAAGCGCGGCCTGTGTCACACAAAGGCCGCGCTTTTCAGCGCCGTGGTAAATACTGCATAGGGTCAACGGGTTTTCCTTGGCGACGAATTTCAAAATGCAATTTCACTTTATCCGTACCGGATGAACCCATTTCCGCAATTTGCTGTCCCGCTTGGACGCTCTGCCCTTCTTTCACTAACAATCGACTGTTGTGTCCGTAGGCACTGACGTATGTATCGTTATGCTTGACAATAACCAGCTCGCCATACCCGCGCAGACCGCTACCCGCAAACACCACACTCCCCGCTTGCGCTGCCACAATCGGCTGACCTTGCTGTCCACTAATATCTAAGCCTTTATTTAAGCCGTTATCCGTAGAAAACGCGCCAATCACTTGGCCCTCGGTCGGCCATTGCCATTTTCCCGCACCGGGCGGAGGCGGCGCAGAACTACTTGCCGTTACCCGCAGCGGACTACTCGGTACCGGAGCGGCTGTATGTGCGGCTACATTGCTGGCCGTTACAACGCGCGTTGGCGTAGCGGGTAAACGTGCTGCCGCTGCTCCTGTAATGCGTAATACCTGACCAGCCTGAATAAGATGCGGAGCATCTATGCCATTTAAGCGTGCAAGCGTGGGCCAGTCCGTACCATGCCGCACGGCTATCGAGTGCAAGGTGTCGCCACGCTGTACGCGGTATTCTCCTTCAGCAACCGGAGCCGCTGTACCATCAGCCTCACTCTCACCCGAAGAAGTAGAAGCACAACCTGTTAATAGCATCATGCTAATGAGCACACACCACGCCAAAAAAGCGGTAGGCCACATGCTCACCTTGTTACTCGTTGCTGCGCGTTTCATCCAAAGCTCCACACGGTTATAACAACGAAGCTAATCCAGTCAGTGCTTCAGCGCCTTCAAAGAACGTGCGGTCAAGCTGCAACGGTGTCACCGACACATAACCTTGCATGACGGCATGAAAATCAGTGTCTGGGCCAGCATCTTCAACATCACCGGCTGCGGCAATCCAATAACCCTCTTTCCCTCTAGGATTCAACGACTTAACCGGAGCCGCCGCGCGCGCACGATGCCCCAAGCGCGTGACACGAATGCCTCGAATATGCTCTAGCGGCAAATTAGGAATGTTGACGTTTAACACCGTGCGCGCCGGTAAATCCCACTGAGCCTGCATTGCCACCATGCGCCGCGCGATGTAAGCGGCAGTCGGTAAATTATCGGGCTGCCGTGACGTCAGTGAAAACGCTATCGCGGGGCGCGCTAAAAAACGCCCTTCTAATGCCGCCGCGACCGTGCCGGAATACAGCACGTCATCGCCTAAATTCGCGCCCAAATTGATGCCTGCAACCACCATATCCACTTCAGGCGCTGCAAATAACGCATTCAAGCCCAAATGTACGCAATCGGTGGGTGTTCCGTTTAGGCTAACAAACCCATTTTCAAGCGTGATGGGATACAAAGGACGGTCTAGGGTCAGGGAGCTACTGGCTCCGCTGCGGTCTTGGTCGGGGGCAATGACGACGCATTCCGCATCCTGTGCTAACGCCGCGTGCAACGCGAGAATCCCGGGAGCCTGTACGCCGTCATCATTAGAAATCAGTATTCGCATGGCAACTGTGTTGTATCAAGAGGGAGAAGCTGCACCAGCTCACGCACGACCGCTGTCGCAAAACAACCCGATGGCAGTGTGAAAGCTAATTGCAAGGTGGAAGGTTCGGGATAATGCCACGCCAAATCCGCGACTGGGAGGCGCAGCGTGCGCCGTTCTTGACGTAAATCGGCGGCGGCTAACCATGCCACCAGCGCCGCGTGTGTCTGCAACAGGGTTTGCTCCAGCGCCAGCGTTGCGCCTTGGCTTGGCAATTCACCGGCTCCCGCTAACGGGCCAATCGGGTGTAAATCCAACGCCTGTAAACG
>CAZBNX010000005.1:0-32241 GCA_964493255.1 uncultured Pseudomonas sp. | reverse complement strand
GCGATGGAGCGCACGGGTAACGGTGAAGTGGTTTCTCAGCCGCGCGTGATGACATCCGATAAAGAAACGGCGCGCATCCTAAAAGGGGCGGAAGTGCCGTATTCAACCGTGAGCGACCGGGGCACCGAGGTGCAATTCAAGGAAGCGGTGCTGGCGCTGGAGGTTACACCGCAAATCATGCCGGACAACCGCATCATCATGGCGGTGCGCGTCACAAAGGATGAGCCGGATTTTTCTCGCGCGTTGAACGGCATTCCGCCGATTAAAAAGAATGAAGTGACAGCCAATGTGCGTGTCACGGATGGGGAAACGGTCGTGATTGGCGGCGTGTTTTCCAGCACGCAAGGCCGCTCGGTGGAAAAAGTGCCGGTGTTGGGTGATTTGCCCGGCGCGGGGCGTTTGTTCCGGCGCGAGGTGCAAAACGAGCAAAAATCGGAGCTGTTGGTATTTCTCACACCGCGTATTATGGCCGACCCGACGTTTCCTGTGAGTCGCTGAGTCGTGCGTAATTTGATACTCGTAGGCCCGATGGGTGCCGGCAAAAGCACCATCGGCCGTCTTTTGGCCAAAGAACTTCAACTGCCTTTTAAAGACTCTGATAAAGAAATCGAAGAGCGCACCGGCGCTAATATCCCTTGGATTTTCGATGTAGAAGGTGAGGCGGGCTTTCGTGAGCGCGAGCAATCCGCGCTGGCCGAGCTATGCCAAGAAGAAGGTTTAGTGTTAGCCACGGGTGGCGGTGCTGTGCTGCGCGAAGAAAATCGCCGTGTCTTGCGTGAAGGGGGCTGTGTGATTTATTTGCACGCCTCGGTGGAGCAGCAGCTAGAGCGCACCTCGCGCGACCGCAATCGCCCGCTGTTACAAACCGAAAACCCCGGTGATGTCTTGCGTAAGCTGTTTACGCTGCGAGACCCCTTGTATCGGGACGTGGCTGATTTAATTATCGAAACAGACCAGCGCCCACCGCGTATGGTGATGCAAGAAATTCTCGACCGTTTAGAGCAACTGCCGCCACGCTAATCGGCGCGCCCAAACCGCTCATTTTTTACGAGGGCCTTCCTATGCGAACGCTGCACGTTGACCTTGGCGAACGTAGTTACCCGATTTTTATCGGCCATGATTTGCTCAATAACCTTGATTGTTTCGCGCCGTATATCGCCGGTCGTCAAGTGGCGATTGTGACCAACGAAACGGTAGCGCCGCTGTATTTGCAACGCCTGCTGAATACGTTATCGGGCTATAAAGTGACGCCGATTGTGTTGCCCGATGGCGAAGCGTTCAAAAATTGGGAAACGCTGCAACTGATTTTTGATGGCCTGCTTGGTGCGCGCCATGACCGTCGTACCACGTTGATTGCGTTGGGCGGTGGCGTTATCGGCGATATGACCGGCTTTGCAGCAGCGTGCTATCAGCGCGGTGTGGATTTCATCCAAGTTCCGACCACGCTGCTTTCTCAGGTGGATTCATCGGTGGGTGGCAAAACCGGCATCAATCATCCGCTGGGCAAAAACATGATTGGCGCGTTCTATCAGCCTAAAGCCGTGGTGATTGATACCGCCACGCTGGCTACATTGCCTGCGCGTGAGCTTTCGGCTGGGTTGGCGGAGGTTATTAAATACGGGCTTATTTGTGATGAACCGTTCCTTGCATGGTTAGAAGCCCACATAGATGACCTGCGTGCGCTGGAGCCGAATGCAATCAGCGAAGCCATCAGCCGTTCGTGTGAAGCCAAAGCGCGCGTCGTAAATGCCGATGAGCGTGAAAGTGGCGTGCGTGCCACCTTAAATTTGGGGCATACCTTCGGCCATGCGATTGAAACTGAAATGGGTTACGGCGCATGGTTGCACGGTGAAGCGGTTGCGGCGGGTACGGTCATGGCGTTGGAAATGTCGCAGCGATTGGGGTGGATTGATGCCGCCGCGCGTGACAGAGGCATTCGTGTGTTGGCGCGTGCCGGACTGCCGTTGGTACCCCCAAACACCATGAGCCCCGAAGACTTTTTGCGCCACATGGCGGTCGATAAGAAGGTCTTAGAGGGTCAATTGCGTTTGGTGCTGTTGCGTGCGTTGGGTGAGGCTATTGTCACCGCTGATTACCCAAGAGACGTGCTGAACGCGACCTTAACGGCGGATTACACCGCCTTGACGTGCGTAAACTAATGAATACTGCGACGTTTTGAGTCGCCTAACTGTCGGAAAATGTAAGCCATGAGCACCCAGCCCAACGATGGCGAAGATCAACAACTGATCGACGCTTATCAGTTTTCCCATAATCCCTTTGCGGCCCGGGTGCCGGGCTTTAAGTTTTATCCCAATCGGCGTAAGCCCGTGCTGACGCAACTGCATCAATTTGCACAGCACAACCCGCTGATGTCAGTGATTACCGGCCCGGAAGGCAGCGGTAAAAGCATGATGCGGCAGGCATTGGTGGCCAGTAGCAGCAAGCAAAGTGTGATAAGCGTGGCGGTCAGCGGCAAACAAATGCCGGATAGCGCCGTTTTATTACCGTATTTCAGCCGTATGTTAGGCGGTAGCGGGCAAGATATTGACGCCTTATTAGGCCAGGTGGTTCGTTTAGCGCAGGAAGGGAAATCGGTTTATTTACTGATTGATGATGCTGATGGTTTAACCGATGAGGCTTTGCATTCGCTGGCTGATTTAGCGGTTGGCGATCGGGATGGTCATGCGTGTGTGTTTTTATTCGCGGATACACGCCTCAGCAAACGCTTAGAAAGTTTAGGGTTGGGTGATCACTCGCATAGCATTCCCCTGCAAGCCTATAGCTTGAGCGAAACGCGCGAATACCTGCAAATTCGCATTGAAGGCGCGGGACAAAAATTAGAAGACATTTTTTCTGAAGAACAGGTGGAGTTTATCCACGAAGCCTCAGGCGGTTGGCCGGGGCAAATTAATCAGGTTGCAACGCAAACCCTTCTAGAATCACTCGATGATGAAGACACCGCACCGCCTAAAGCGGGTGGCGGATTAGCGGCATTACCTCGACAACATTTGATTGCTGTGGGGGCTATTTTGGCCGCCTTGGGTGGATTGTTTGCCTTTAAGGGGCTGTTTAACAAAGGCGCGCCCGATAAACCGGCAACAGAAACGGCTATTTCCACACCGGCCAGCAATCCAACGAATGGAACGGTCACAGGGAATGAACACACGGCTCCCTTGCAACTGAATCAGCCCTTTCCGCGTGAACCGGTGGCGCATAACGGCCAGACACGCCCTGAAGAATGGGATGCTTCGCGCGCTACGTTACCCGCAGGCGTGCCGCCGCAACCGTTGCCCTTGAATGCAGCGCCACCGTTATCGGCGATGGCACCTGTGACACCCGCCCGCCAGACGACCACGCCAGCGACACCCGTTACGTCGCCGGTAGCGCCGCGTCAAACGCCGCCGGTGCAAACACCACCGCCGCCGAAAGCGACGGCCCCCACGCCAGTACCGCCCACCCCGACACGCCTTACGACACCAACGCCTCCGCCTGCTTCGCGTCCGGCACCGGCACCGGCACCGGCACCGACAACGACGCCAACGCCTGCGCCCGCGATGACAGCAGCGGCGGGCAGTGCCGGGCAAGGTGGTTGGTATTTAGGTCAGCCGGTCGCGCAATTTACGTTGCAGTTATTGGGTACCAGTTCGGAAGCGACGGCGCGCCAATACGCTAACGCAGGCAGCGATTACCATTATTTCCGCAAGATTCACAACGGCCAGCCGCTGTATGTGGTGACGTATGGTCGATTCTCTAGCGCCGATGCGGCCAAAGCGGCCATCCGTGAGTTGCCTGCTAATTTACAAGCCGGAAAACCATGGCCGCGTTCCTTTGCCAGTATTCAGCAAGAGATTCGCCAAGCCGGGCGCTAATAAATGCAGTGAGCCGCGCGTATATAAACGGCGGCATGTTGCTTGCAGCCTTTAGCACTTTTGTATAAATGCGACATGAAGTTTTCGTTTTTGCGCCACCTTGTCTTTTTCTAGGCAAGGGCTGCGCGCTACAATGATGCACAAAGTCGTCGCACCCGAAGCGGTTAAAAACGCCGTAAAACTCGGAAAAATGCGACATTTAGCCTGAATTTTTTAGAAGTTAGCCGGTGAGAGCGCCTATGAAAGCAGGTCTGTACCATCCTGAACAGTTCAAGGACAACTGCGGCTTCGGTCTGATTGCCCATATGCAGGGGCAACCTAGCCACCATCTGCTGCAAAAGGCCATTGAAGCCCTAACCTGCATGACCCACCGTGGCGGTATTAACGCCGACGGCAAAACCGGCGACGGTTGCGGTCTGCTGCTGCAAAAGCCTGATCGTTTCCTGCGTGATGTCGCTCGTGAAACGTTTAGTGTTGAGCTACCCGCACAGTATGCGGTGGGGATGATTTTCCTCAGCCAAGATGCTGACCGCGCTGCGCGCGCGCGTACCGAAGTCAACGCACAAATTGCCGCGCACGGCCTGACGTTAGTCGGCTGGCGTGAAGTGCCGGTGGACACCTCCGTCCTCGGGCCGTTGGCGTTGGGTTGCTTGCCACGCATCGAACAAGTGTTCGTAACGGGCGAAGGTCTTGATGAGCAACAGTTGGCCATCAAACTGTTCTTCACCCGTCGCCATGCTGAAGTCGCACTGCGCGATGACGCCGATTTCTATGTGTGCAGCCTGTCCGATAAAGACATCATCTATAAAGGTTTGATGATGCCTGCGGACCTCGCCAGCTTTTATCCTGATTTGGGTGACGAGCGTCTGGAAACCGCCATTTGCGTTTTCCACCAGCGTTTCTCAACCAACACGCTGCCGAAATGGCCATTGGCACAACCGTTCCGTTTCCTCGCGCATAACGGTGAAATCAACACCATTACCGGCAACCGCAACTGGGCGACGGCGCGTCGTAACAAGTTCAAAAATGAACTGTTACCAAACCTCGACAGCATCGCGCCGTTGGTAAACCGCACCGGCTCCGACTCTTCAAGCATGGATAACATGCTGGAATTGTTGGTGACAGGCGGCATGGATTTGTTCCGCGCTCTGCGGATGATTATGCCGCCCGCGTGGCAGAACGTCGAAACAATGGACGTTGAGCAACGCAGCTTCTACGAATACAACTCGCTGCACATGGAACCGTGGGACGGCCCCGCTGGCGTGGTGCTGACCGATGGTCGCCATGCCGTGTGCTTGCTGGACCGCAACGGTTTGCGTCCGGCGCGTTGGGTTACCACCAAAAACGGTTACATCACGCTGGCGTCTGAAGTGGGCGTGTGGGATTACAAGCCTGAAGATGTACTGGCAAAAGGTCGTGTTGGCCCCGGTCAAATTTTGGCTGTTGACACTGAAACTGGCCAAATTTTGCACAGCAATGACATCGACAGCCGCCTGAAATCGCGTCATCCGTATCGTCAATGGCTGCGTGATAACGCGCTGCGTATTCAAGCGCACGGTGACGATGACGGCACCAAGCCGCAGTACCAAGGCGACCAGCTCAACCAGTACATGAAGATGTTCCAAGTTACGTTCGAGGAACGTGACCAAGTACTGCGCCCGCTGGCTGAACAAGGCCAAGAAGCGGTCGGTTCGATGGGTGACGATACGCCGATGGCCGTGCTGTCGCAGCGCGTGCGTTCACCGTATGACTACTTCCGCCAGCAATTCGCGCAGGTGACCAACCCGCCGATTGACCCGCTGCGTGAAGCGATTGTGATGTCGCTGGAAACCTGCATGGGTTTCGAGCACAACATTTACGAAGAAACCGCCGAACACGCGCGCCGCGTGATTCTGAATACGCCGGTTTTGTCGCCTGCTAAATGGCACGCGCTGATGAATCTGGAGGCCGAAGGCTTCCCGCATCAAGTGATTGACCTGAACTACGACGAAAACCTCGGCCTTGAAGCCGCTGTGCGTGCCGTTGCAGACAGCGCAGAAGCGGCTGTGCGTGATGGAAAAGTGCTGTTGGTACTGTCTGACCGCCACATTCAGCCGGGCAAATTACCGATGCACGCTGCTTTAGCAGTGGGTGCGGTTCACCATCGCCTGACCGAAAAAGGCTTGCGCTGCGACAGTAACCTGTTGGTTGAAACGGCTACCGCGCGCGATCCACACCATTTTGCGGTGTTGATTGGTTTCGGTGCGACGGCGGTTTATCCGTACTTGGCGTATGAAGTGCTGGCTGACTTGATTCGTAACGGTCAAGTGCTGGGCGACTTGCACGAAACCTTCAAGTACTACCGCAAAGGTATCGCGAAGGGCCTGCTGAAAATCCTGTCGAAGATGGGCATTTCAACTGTTTCCTCTTACCGTGGCGCGCAGTTGTTTGAAGCCATTGGTTTATCGGCAAACGTGGTTGATTTGTGCTTCCGTGGTGTCACCAGCCGTATTCAAGGCGCGCGTTTTATCGACATCGAAGCCGAGCAAAAATTGCTGGCCAAAGAAGCATGGAACCTGCGTAAGCCGATTCAACAAGGCGGTTTGCTGAAGTTTGTACACGGTGGCGAATACCACGCGTACAACCCCGATGTAGTGCGTTTGCTGCAAGAAGCGGTGAAAAATGGCGATTACGCGGCGTTCCGCGAATACAGCCATTTGGTTGATAGCCGTCCGGTGTCGATGATTCGTGACTTGCTGAAAGTCAAAGTCGCTGACCAGCCTTTATCCGTGGATGACGTCGAGCCGCTGGAATCTATCTTCAAGCGTTTTGATGCGGCGGGCATTTCGTTAGGTGCGCTGTCTCCTGAAGCACATGAAGCGATTGCGGAAGCGATGAACCGTTTGGGCGGTCGTTCTAACTCCGGTGAAGGCGGCGAAGACCCAGCACGTTACGGCACGATTAAAAGCTCAAAAATCAAGCAAGTAGCGACAGGCCGTTTCGGTGTAACCCCGGAATACTTGGTCAACGCGGAAGTGCTGCAAATTAAAGTGGCACAAGGCGCGAAACCGGGTGAAGGCGGTCAATTACCGGGCGGTAAAGTAAACGGCTTGATTGCGCGTCTGCGCTATGCTGTACCGGGCGTGACGTTGATTTCTCCGCCACCGCACCACGACATTTACTCCATCGAAGACTTGGCGCAGCTCATTTATGACCTGAAACAAGTCAACCCGAAAGCCTTGGTTTCTGTGAAGCTGGTGGCGGAGCCGGGTGTGGGGACGGTCGCGGCAGGCGTGGCCAAAGCATACGCTGACCTCATCACCATTTCCGGTTATGACGGCGGCACCGGCGCTTCTCCATTGACGTCGATTAAGTACGCCGGCAGCCCGTGGGAATTAGGTCTGGCTGAAGCGCATCAAACCCTGCGCGGCAATGACCTGCGCGGCAAGGTGCGCGTGCAAACAGACGGTGGTCTGAAAACCGGCCTTGACGTTATCAAAGCGGCCATTTTGGGTGCAGAAAGCTTCGGTTTTGGTACCGCGCCGATGGTGGCGTTGGGCTGTAAATACCTGCGTATTTGCCACCTGAACAACTGTGCGACCGGCGTCGCCACGCAAAATGACCAACTGCGTAAAGAGCACTTCATCGGTACTGCCGACATGGTGGTGAATTTCTTCACCTTCATCGCGCAAGAAACCCGTGAATGGCTGGCAAAACTGGGTGTGCGCAGCCTCGCTGAACTGATTGGCCGCACTGATTTGCTGGACGTGCTGCCGGGTCAAACGGCGAAACAAGGCAACCTCGACCTAACGCCACTGCTGGGCAGTGACCACATTCCTGCCGATAAACCGCAGTTCTGTGAAGTTGAGAAAAACCCACCATTTGATAAAGGCGAACTGGCTGAACGCATGGTGGAGCTGGCGCTGTCTGCGATTGAAACGAAAGCAGGTGGCGAGTTTGAGCTGGATATTTGCAACTGCGACCGCTCTATCGGTGGCCGTATTTCTGGCGAAATCGCGCGTCATCATGGCAACCAAGGTATGTCTAGCAGCCCGCTGACCTTCCGTTTCACCGGTACAGCCGGTCAGAGCTTTGGTGTGTGGAACGCCGGTGGTCTGCATTTGTATCTGCAAGGCGATGCGAACGACTACGTTGGCAAAGGCATGACAGGCGGCAAAATCGTTGTGACGCCACCGGCGGGCAGCGTGTTGAAAACCCAAGAATCCGCCATCATCGGCAATACCTGTTTGTATGGCGCAACGGGCGGCAAGCTCTTTGCGGCAGGTACAGCGGGTGAGCGTTTCGCGGTGCGTAACTCTGGCGCGCACGCGGTTGTGGAAGGCACAGGCGACCACTGCTGCGAATACATGACCGGCGGTTTCGTGTGTGTGCTGGGCAAAACGGGCTACAACTTCGGTTCAGGCATGACCGGCGGTTTCGCCTATGTGCTGGACAACGACAACAGCTTCTTCGACCGCGTAAACCATGAGCTGGTTGAATTGCAGCGTATCAGTGGTGAGCCAATGGAAGCGCACCGCAGCCACCTGCATCGTGTGCTGACCGAGTATGTTGCTGAAACCTGTAGCCAATGGGGTCGTGAGGTTCTTGAGAATCTTGACGATTACGCACGTCGTTTCTGGCTGGTGAAGCCGAAAGCGGCCAGCCTGAAGAGCCTGCTCTCCAGCACCCGTGCCAACCCGCAATGAGGTCGAGGCCGTCCCGTAACGGGGCGGCCAGCTCAATGATATTCGCCGCCGCAAGCCGTGCATGCCTGCGGAGTGACGTAAAGAGGTTTTGATATGGCTGAACGTCCGCATAACGACTTCCAGTTCATCGAAGTTGCTCGTAAAGACCCCGAAAAAAAGCTCCTGCGCCAGCGCAAAAAAGAGTTCGTAGAAATCTATAAACCCTTTAAAGCCGAGCAGGCCACTGAGCAATCGCACCGTTGTTTAGAGTGCGGCAACCCATATTGCGAGTGGAAATGCCCCGTACACAACTTCATTCCAAACTGGTTGAAGCTGGTCTCGGAAGGCAACATTTTGGCGGCGGCGGAACTGTCGCACCAAACCAACACGCTGCCTGAAGTCTGTGGCCGCGTGTGTCCGCAAGACCGTCTGTGCGAAGGCGCTTGTACGCTTGCTGACGGTTTCGGTGCGGTCACGATTGGTTCCGTTGAGAAGTACATCACGGATACCGCTTTCGCGATGGGCTGGCGTCCTGATATGTCCAACGTGGTGCCAACCGGCAAGCGCGTGGCCATTATTGGTGCAGGCCCGGCGGGTTTAGGCTGCGCGGATGTGCTGGTTCGTAACGGCGTAACGCCGGTGGTTTTTGATAAAAACCCAGAAATTGGCGGCCTGCTGACGTTCGGTATTCCCGAATTTAAGTTGGAAAAAACCGTTATGAGCCGTCGCCGCGAAGTATTTACCGGCATGGGTATTGAGTTCCGTCTCAATACTGAAGTCGGCAAAGACATCAGCGTCGATGCGTTATTGGCTGAATTTGATGCTGTTTTCATGGGGATGGGGACTTACACCTACATGAAAGGCGGCTTCCCCGGTGAAGACTTGCCGGGCGTTTACGATGCGCTGGATTTCTTGATTGCCAACGTGAATCGCAATTTGGGCTTTGAAAAATCGCCTGAAGATTTCATCAGCATGGCAGGTAAAAAGGTAGTGGTTCTGGGCGGTGGTGATACCGCGATGGACTGCAACCGTACCTCTATTCGTCAGGGTGCCAGCAGTGTTGTTTGTGCGTACCGCCGCGACGAAGCCAACATGCCCGGTTCGCGTCGTGAAGTGAAAAACGCCAAAGAAGAAGGCGTGAAATTCCTCTTTAATCGCCAGCCTATTGGCATTGTTGAGATGAATGGCAAAGCGGCTGGCGTGAAAGTGGTTGAAACCCGCATGGGTGAACCCGATGCGCGTGGCCGTCGCAGCCCTGAGCCTATCCCGGGTTCTGAAGAAATTCTGCCTGCGGATGCGGTGGTGATGGCGTTTGGTTTCCGTCCAAGCCCTGCGCCGTGGTTCGAGCAGTTCGGCATTAAAACCGACAGCTCTGGCCGCGTGTTAGCGCCAGAACAAGGCGAATTTAAGTTCCAGACCACCAACCCGAAAATTTTCGCGGGTGGTGATATGGTGCGCGGCTCTGACCTCGTAGTGACCGCGATTTTTGAAGGTCGCCAAGCCGCTGAAGGTATCCTTGATTATTTAGGCGTTTAAGCTAAAACGCTTGAAAAATCAGTAGGTTATGAAAGGCACGACTTAGGTCGTGCCTTTTTCTTTGCGCCATCGCTCATCGCTTTGCGACAATCCGCGCCTGATTCCATACCGGAGGCTCCGATGACTACCCTGAAGAATGACCGTTTCTTGCGTGCCCTGCTGAAGCAGCCCGTTGATGTCACCCCGGTGTGGATGATGCGTCAGGCGGGCCGTTATTTGCCGGAATACCGCGCTTCTCGCGCTAAAGCGGGGGATTTCATGAGCCTGTGCATGAACCCCGAATTGGCCTGTGAAGTCACGCTGCAACCGCTCGACCGTTACCCGCACATTGATGCCGCCATTCTGTTCTCTGACATCTTGACCGTGCCGGATGCGATGGGCATGGGCTTGTATTTTGAAACGGGCGAAGGCCCGCGTTTCAAAAAAGTCATCCGTAGCGCCGCTGATATTGATGCGCTGCCCATTCCCGATGCGGAAAAAGATTTGGGCTATGTGATGGATGCCGTGCGTACCATCCGCCGTGAATTAAATGGCCGTGTGCCGCTGATTGGTTTCTCGGGCAGCCCGTGGACGCTGGCGACGTATATGGTCGAAGGCGGTTCGTCGAAAGATTTCCGTAAATCGAAAGCCATGCTTTACAGCGAGCCAGCAGCCATGCACGCGCTGTTAGACAAGCTCGCACAATCCGTAACCTCTTATTTAAACGGACAAATTTTAGCAGGTGCCCAAGCGGTGCAAATTTTTGATAGCTGGGGCGGTTCTCTGTCCGCAGCGGCGTATCAAGAGTTTTCGTTGGCGTACATGCAAAAAATCGTCAACGGTTTGATTCGTGAACATGAAGGGCGGCGCGTGCCCGTTATTCTGTTCACCAAAGGCGGCGGCTTGTGGTTGGAGTCAATGGCCAACAGCGGCGCAGAAGCCTTGGGGCTGGATTGGACCTGTGACATCGGCAGCGCGCGCGCGCGCGTGGGTGAAAAAGTAGCCCTGCAAGGCAACATGGACCCCAGCGTTCTGTACGCAACGCCGGAAGCGATTCGCGCCGAAGTGGGGCGCATTTTGGCCAGTTATGGCACGGGCACGGGGCATGTTTTCAACCTCGGCCACGGCATCACGCCTGAGGTAAACCCCGCTAATGCGGCGGCATTCTTTGAAGCCGTCCATGAGTTATCCGCGCAATACCATCCGTAAAAAGCCGGTGGGCAGCGGTGGTCGCGCCGCTGCCATTTACGCTAAACGAATGTCGGCGGTGAAGGCGTAACCAACGCCGTGCATCGTTTCTAGCGGCAAATGCGTGAGCAACTGTTCGCGGATTTTGTTGCGTAAGCGCCGAACTAAAATCTCCATGCGGCGCGGGTCATAGCTATCGGGTTGATGACCCAGTGAGCGAATCAGCGCATCGCGTGCCACGGCGCTGCCCGGTGACTCCGCCAATCGCTGTAATAATCGACACTCTGAACCCGTCAATTTTACGCGCTGCCCGTCGGGTGCCTGTAAATGCCAGCCGATTGAATCCAACATCCAGCGCGGGCGCTCGTGTGTTTGGCGGCCTAAACGCGCCGATAAATTGCGTAGCACGATTAACAGCTCTTCAAAATCGACGGGCTTGGTGAGGTAAACATCAGCCCCTGCATGGCGTCCGCGTAAACGGTCAGCCGCTTCGGTATGCGCCGTGACCATCACCACGCCAAAGGGCAGCGGGCCTTGTCGTTGTTGTTGCCGTAACCATGCCACACCGTCGCGCCCCGGCAAACCAACATCGACAATCGCAATATCTATCCCATTGTTTTTTATGTATTTATCGGCTTCTTCAGCGGTGTTGACGCCAATGGCGGCAAAATCTTCCAGCGAGAGATAAGCCGTCATGGCCTCGCATAAATCAGGCTCATCCTCAATCACGAGAATGCGTAACGCGGTGAAAGAAAGGTCAGTCATGTACGGAAACTCCGGGCGCAACCCCATGCAGCCCGATAGGCAGCGACACCACGAAGCAACATCCTAAGCCGGGTGTACTGTGCAAATGAATGTGGCCTCCGTGCAGCTCAACCACGCGCTTAACCAGCGCCAATCCTAAACCCAATCCCGGCGTACCGCTGTCTGGGCTAACACGAAAATAATCATTGAAAACCTGCGCCTGAAATTCGGGTGCAATGCCGGGGCCTTGGTCGCACACGCTAAGGGTGAGCTGCGTTTCGTTGGCCTCTGCGCGAATATCAATGTTCGTCCCCAGCGGCGAGTATTTCGCCGCATTATCGACCAAATTTCCCAGTGCAATCCGTAACATCGGCTCATCAACAGACAATGTGGGCAGCCTCTCGGCAGGTAAATGCACCCTCACACGGTGATGTGTGTAGCGTTCGCGGTACTCTGCCGCGCAGCGTTGTAACCAAGGCGCAACCGCTATCGGCGATAACGACAGTGCTTGTGTCGCTTGACGCAAGCGGTCGCTACCAAGCCAATCATCAAATAAGCGACTTAACCGCGCGGTTGCATTGAGCAGCGCGCTAATCCGTTGTTCTAAGTTGTTAATACCGCGCGCTGTTTCTTTGCTTAATAGCGCCACTTGCGCGCGAATAATAGCCAGCGGATTACGAAATTCGTGTGAAATAAATGCACCAAAACGAATATAACGCTCAAGAACAGCTTGCTCATTTTCCAGCGAGCGGTGTAATTCTTCGGTGCGTTGTGTCACGGCGCGTTCTAATTGCAGCTCTGATGCTTGCAAACTTTCAACTAAGGTTTGTCGAATGCGTAATATATCTCTTTGTGCCATTTCGCGTGCGCTTCGTTCGTGCCTGATACGGTCAGCTAACGCGAACGATAATAAAAGCATTTCTAACGCTGAACTCAGTTGTACAGCGTTGGCGGTAATAAAATTAGTATCGACTAATCCAAAGTTGCGTAAAGAAGCAATTAATATACCGGCTAAAAAAGTCGCCCATGCCAGTAGAAAAAAACGCGCATTACGATTTCCCAAGTAAACAGCGCGTACTGCGAGTCCAAAAATTATACACACTGAAACGATAGACACGGATGACATGAGCTTCCATTCTAATTGTGCAGACGTTGCACAAAGAGCAAGCACTATATTGATTGTTATAATTGATAGTAATGCGATTAATGCTTTGTTTGATTTTGGCATTAAACATGGTAAATCTAAAAAATGACGAGAAAAATCAATGCCAGTTAATAATGCCAGCGAATATAATAATGGCTGCAAATGCGGATTTGCTGACCATTCCGCAGGCCAAACGTATTGGCCTGCAATCCCATTACCAGACATTATGGCGATAACGATACAGCACGCAAAAATAGCGTAGCGTAAAAAAAGATGCTCGCGTAATGAAAAGAAGATTAATAGATTATATAAAGACAGGGTAATGCCGCCGCCGTAATAAATAGATTGTTTTATGTAGTCAAATAATGTGCTGTTTGTAAAGGCGCGCTGTTCCCATAACAGCACAGGTACAGTAATAGGGCCTGCGCTACGCACCTTTAAATAGATAATGGTTTCAGTGTCTTGTGTATATACCGGAAAAGCAAAATCCCTATGTGGCCAAGCACGTTGTTCGTGCGGAATTTCTTCTCCACTATAAATAGGGGGTTGTCCGGGTAAATACAGCGTTATATGGCTTAAATTAGCATAGGGAATTTCGAGTATTCGTTGTGTTGGCGTGTCATCCGCAGGCAATGTCACGCGCAACCACCATGTAGAGGCACTGTATCCGACATTAAAAACATCGTCGCTTTGCAATTGGCTGAAAGTGCGATTGGTTTGCACATCATGCAAGTGCAACAAATTTTGCGGGTCTTCTAACACGCCTAAGGTTGCCGACAAGTTGTGCACGCCCGTAATCGGTATAGCTTCTGCGTGAAAACAATTCAGCAGTATTAGGGAAAAAGCGCACAGAAATTGCTTTAACAAATGCCTATATCTCATAAGAGTCACGTCAATGTGGATTGTACCCAGTATGAGCACGCTGCCTCCGTTATTTATGAAATGTCGGATTTAGTCGGTATTTGTCGGACATTGCGTCTTGTTGTCTTTACGAGGCCCTAAGACCATAGATATCAACGCTAACCCTTGTTTAGGAAGGATGCGCCGAAATGACAGCCATTCATCGTTACCTACCTGCTGTGTTACCTGTTTTACCGATGCCGCTGGTGTGGCGTGATGTATCAATTTTGCTTTTATCTGAAGAAGAGGCGATGCGTTCTTTAGTCGATACAGCCTTAAAAGGAAATCATTGCTTTCTATCGTATGCGGGAAAAAGTTCCCAAGATTTACAAAGAGTTACCTATAATCTGACCCGATTTCATCGAGTTAAACTTGTTATTGTGATGCACGAATCTATTGAATATGTATCAGCACAAATTAAATTTTTACGACAGCATTATCCTTGGTTAGCTATTTTGGCGGTCCTTCCTGAAGATAATTTACAAAAGCGACTCTCTGCATATAAATCGGGTGCTGATTTGTGTTTAACATTACCGATAGAAAGTGAAGAATTAAATGCAGTGATTAATTCGCTAATAGGGCGTGTCATGATACCGAGTTCGGCGATGCCACAATTACCTTGCCTGAACTTAGATTCTGGAGAGCTGAGTTACCAAGGCCACACGATGTTGCTGCATCGACCAGAATTGGATTTTTTGCATGGTTTGGCTACCGCACCTAATTATTTTCTTTCCAGTCATCAAGTATTAGATTTATTAGGTCATCCTGACGACTTTTATGGAAAAAAGCGTGTACACGTTATGGTGTCGCGTATGCGTAGTCGTATGGGGGAGCAGCTCGCTGGATTGAACTTGGTCAATGCCAAACGAGCGCAAGGATATACATTAGCAGTACCGCTAAATATCACGGTGTGTCGTTACACGACGGCTATCTGTGAAGAACTAGTGAAATGCGTAGCCTAGCTCATTTTTAATGTGTTAATAATATATCGAAAGCGGAATAATTAAGCCACTCGCTAATTATACTGCCAATCAATACGGTAGAAAGTGCATTTCGTGTGTGAACACCCAATGCTAGCAAGGTGGGCGGGTGTTTTTTGATAAACTGCTGCAAGCAATAATGACGCTCTCCTATTAACCAATGAGGCTCAAAGTGTATTGAGCGATTGGGCAGCTCTTTTTGTATGTCGGCACATAATATTTCAAAAAGCGATTGATGAAAATTAAACTCATCTTGTAAATCGGCGGAAGTATGAGCGGGAGTTACTTCATGCACATGCACTGCTTTTAGGTGCCCAGATTCTGCTAATAGCCTACCGGTTAGTTGTGCTGCATGATTAGCAGCAGCTGAGAAATCAAGTGCTACAATTGCATGAGACCAGCATTGGGGTGGGTGTTTGGCAACTAATAAAATGGGTATAAAACTGGATTGTAAAAGTTGCTCTAATGTATGTCCGCCGAAATGTTCGGATGAAGAAGAGTGGTGTTGTCCTAAAACTAATAAATCAGCCGGTAATTCTTTTGCAATTAGATTGATGTGGGTAGCGATTTCACCGTTAATAATGTGTATTTTACTTAAATCGCCGATGAGAGTCTGATATTTCTCTTGTAACGTATGCAAAATGACTGCTTGAGGTTTCGCGCCATTATTTATATGAACGATGGACAGTTGAGCGCCCGTTTGAATGGCCAGTAGATGTGCGCGTTGTAACGCAAAATCCGCTTCGACACTTAAATCGTGAGCAACAAGAATATGTTGAAACATAATAAATCCTACATAGTACCGGGGAGCGCGCAGTATGCCGCGCCTCTGCCCCGGCGGCTATGAACATTAAAGAGGATTTAGCGGCCAAACCAATGGAATAACCAACATTGCAACAATGACCATTAGCGCATTGAGCGGCACTCCGATACGCACGAAATCGCTAAAACGGTAGCCTCCAGCGTTGTAAACGAATGTATTTGTTTGATAGCCAATAGGCGTAGCAAAACTAACGCTGGCTGCAAACATGACCGCAACAACAAATGGGCGCGGGTCTACGCCAATACTTTGTGCCAACCCGATAGCTACTGGAGTTACTAATACGGCAACAGCGTTATTAGATAGCAGTTCAGTTAATATAGTCGTTAATAAATAAACCAAACCTAACATGAGCAAAGGGGTTGCATTGGGTAAAAGGTCAACCGTTTGCTTCACGACTTCATCGACTAGCCCTACTTTATCCATGGCGATGGAAATCGCTAACATACCAAATATCAAACTTAATACTTTCCAATCCACGGCTTTATAGGCATCGTCAACATCAAGGCAGCGTGTGGCCAATACGATAGTACCGCCGATAACGGCTAAACCTTCGATAGGCATAAAGCTGAAAGCAGATAAAACAACGACTGCTAGTGTCGTTAAAATAGCAATGGGTGCTTTTTCTCGTCGGTAAGTTCGCTCCTGAACTGTATTTAGACTAATTAAGTCGCCATTGTCTGCAAATCGTTTAATTTGTGCGGCGGTACCCTCAACGAGCATAACGTCGCCAAATTGCAATTGGAATTCGTCGAAATTGTTTTGGATGTTGGCATCTTGACGATGTATGGCTAATACGTTAATGCCGTAGCGAGCCGATAAATCAAGGTCGCGCATTGGACGATGAATATAACGTGAATTGCGTCCGACAATAGCTTCAGCCAGCACGATGTCTTCTTGTATCGCATTGGGGTCATCGTCGGTGCTTAATGGCATTAGTTGCCCGCTTTGGCGCAAATTAACAACATCACGCACTTGCCCTTGTAATACCAATACATCATCAGCGTGTAATACAAAATCGCAAGCGGGGCGGCTGATATGCGTGTCAAATCTATTAATTTGCAGAACGTGCAAGCTATTTTTTTTATTAAATCCAACTTGCTCTAATGTTTTTCCGATAATAGGCGAGGCTATTGGAATGCGTAATTCACTGACAAATTCACGATTTAAATTGGGTCGAAGTTGTCGTGATAATGTTTCGCGGTCGGGCAATAGACGATTGCTGAACAGCATTAAATAAATAAAGCCAACTGCACAAAAGGCTAATGCTGCTGGAGTAATTTCGAACATGCCGAATGGTTCTAAACCTGCTTTCCGTGCTACGCCATCTACTAATATATTAGTAGAGGTTCCTATCATACTCAACATTCCACCCAATACGGTAGCGTAAGACAGTGGAATTAATAGCTTGGAAGGTGAGCTACTGGCCCGTTTTGCTAGAGCAATGGCGACAGGCGTTAAGATAGCAACAACAGGGGTATTATTTAAAAAGGCAGACACCGCTAATGCGGTCAGCATAATGCCTGCTAAAATACGGGTTTGATTATCGCCAACAAGTTGCCCTAACCAATTGCCAAGACTATCAATGCAACCGGTTCTTTCTAAGGCTGCGGAAATTATGAACATACACGCAATTGTAATGGGTGCTGAGTTACTTAATACACTGAGCACCTCTTTAGTATTAAGCAGTCCCGTCGCTAACAGAGCGGTTACTGCAATACCTACCACAATATCAGGGCTCCATTTTTCACGCACGAATGTATAAAGCAGCCACACGAGTAATCCGACGACAAACCAAAAATGAAAGGCTTCTGGCAACATGTTGACCCTCAACAGCAAAATCTAACGATGAACAAGAATAAAAATAATCTAGTTATTCTGTCCAAGAATAATTATTAAGATTTATATAACAGCTACGACGAGCAGCTAATCACCAAATGCCGACCCCATTCAGGCGGAGGAGCCGCAAAATGACTATTTTCTGTTTGTTCATCAAAGGGTTGAGAGAGTACGGCGTGTAATTGTTGCACCGGCGCATAATCGCCTTGTTCAGCGGCGGTAATGGCGTTTTGCGCCAAATAATTACGCAACACATAGCGCGGATTAACCGCATTCATGCGCGCCTGACGCACAGGCTCTGGTAGCGCTGTTTGGCGCGCCACGCGGGCTAAAAACGACGCGCTCCAGCGGTCAAAACCGGCTAAATCAACACATTGCGCGCGCAAGAGATGCAGCGACTCAGCCGCAGGCTTTTCGCCTAACGTCCTGAAAAATAAGTTGTAATCGACTCCACCACGCTGCATGACCGCCAGCAAGGTTTCAATCAGTGTGCGGTCTTCGGGTTCCGACGTGTGCAAGCCCAAACGCTGACGCATCCGCGCTACATAATGTTGCTGGTACTGCGGCAGAAACAGCGCCAGCGCTTCCCGCAGCGCGTCGATAGGTGCCAGTGGTGTCAGTGCCTGCGCTAAGGCACTCAAGTTCCAATGTGCGATAGGTACTTGATTTTCAAAGCGATAACGCCCGCTGTCATCGGAATGATTGCAGATATGGCTGGCATCAAATTCATCTAAAAAGCCATACGGACCGAAATCAAACGTCAGTCCGAGCAAGGACATATTGTCGGTATTCATCACGCCATGACAGAACCCATACGCCTGCCATAACGCCACCGTTTCCGCTGTGCGCTGCACGACTTCACGCAACAAAGCCGCTGCCGGTTGTGGGCTGGCATGACAGGCCGGAAAGTGGCAATCCAGCGCATGTTCTACCAGTTGGCGCAAGGCTTCGGGTTGGCGGGTGTAATAGAAATACTCGAAGTGCCCAAAACGCAGATGGCTCGGCGCTAAACGCAGCACGGTCGCCGCTGTTTCCTGACGTTCGCGCCAAACGGGTGTTTCAGACGCCACCACACAAAGTGCGCGCGTGGTCGGAATGCCCAGCGCGGCGAGGTATTCGCTGGCTAAAAATTCTCGAATAGATGAACGCAACACCGCGCGCCCATCGCCTCGACGTGAGTACGGCGTTTGCCCTGCACCTTTTAAGTGCAAATCCCAATATTCGCCGCGTGCGTTACGCACTTCGCCCAGTAATAACCCGCGCCCATCGCCGAGCTGCGGGTTGTAATGACCAAATTGATGCCCTGAATACACCATGGCGCGCGGTTCGGCACCGTTCCACATCGCGTTGCCCGCGCAAAAATCCACTAAACGCGGGTTGTGGCATTCGGCGGGCGGAAGGTCGAGTAAGGCCATGGCGGCGCTACTGGCGACCACTAAACGCGGTTGCTCCAGCGGTTCCGGCGTGACAGGCGTTGAGAAGGTCTCGCCCAGTCGCGCGAAACGGTTATCAAACTGCAAGGTGTCGAGTGAAGCAGGCGATGAATCAACCACGGCTGGCCGCCTCTTCGTCAGAAATGCGCGGGGCGTTATTAAGCGGTTTTTGCTTCACCATATGCAGCTCTTGGCCAGAAATGTTTTTAATCATTACATCTAATTGGCGATAAGCGATTTCAATGCCATGTGCTTGGAATTGGCGATTAATATCACGGTTAATTTCGTCGATTGCAGGGTTGCGATCACTCAGCTCGCGAACATGGATGCGTAATTCATGGTCGAGTGTACTTTCGCCAAATGTCAGGAAATATACCTGTGGTTCAGGTTCAGATAATACGCGCACATTATCGCGGGCAATCTGTAGTAATAACCGTTTAACGAGGTCGAGGTCAGAACCATAAGCAACGCCTAAGCGTAATGTGACGCGCGTTATGGTATCGCTTAAAGACCAGTTTACCAGTTGGCTCGTAATAAAAGTTTTATTGGGTACGATGATTTCTTTGCGGTCGAAATCAACAATAGTGGTAGCACGAATACGAATTTTACTGACAGAGCCTGATAAATTGCCAATTGTCACCACGTCACCGATACGGATGGGGCGTTCAAATAATAAAATAAGCCCAGAAATAAAGTTGGCGAAAATTTCTTGCATCCCAAAACCAATACCCACGGACAAGGCTGCTACCAACCATTGTAGCTTGCCCCAACTCAGCCCTAACGTGGATAACGTAGTGACAAGACCCGCACCGATAATAGTATAAGAAAGTAAGGTGGTAGTGGCGTAGGCGCTGCCTTGTGCTAATTGCAAGCGTGATAACACCAACATTTCAAGCAATCCGGGCAGGTTGCGCGCCATAACAAAAGTGACGCCAAGAATAACCAATGCCCCGATAAAATCACCTAAGCTAATAGGCACAATACTGGTTTTATCGGCGGTACCGGCGTTGTATTCGTACAGCGTAACGCTATCTAAATAAGTAAAAACAGCGAGTAAGTCGGCCCATACAAGGTATAAAAGACCGCAAAAACCTAAAAATAAGCCTAAACGAATCAAGCGTATTGATTGCGCGTTAATTTGCTCTAGGGCTAAGGTAGGCTCCTCGATAATTTCTGCTCCGTCCATGTTTTCGCGCAAAGAAAGATGTTGCCGTTGTTCACGTTTAAAAGCCAAACGCCGTGCTGCTAGCGACCAGCCGCGTAATACGGTGGCATATACTGTGACCCAAATAGCGATAATGTACAGCGTATCAAAGAGGCGTCCTGTCAATTTTAGTGCGGTGTAATAATAGCCAAACCCAACCAATACCACATGCGCCAGTGGTAAACCTACTAATAAGACACCCACGAGAAAATGCAGAATACGCGAACCCGCAATAATAGGGAGGCGCTGCATAATACGCAGTAAAATAACGCTCATTAATAAAAAGCCTACCAGCACGATGAATATACCCAGTACATCATCGGAGATACCTGATAATTGGCGTTCGGCGATGCCCACAACCAGCACCATCGGCATCACCACTAATCCTAAGCGGCGTATTTGACGATGCAACATTTGCACACGTTCTGACGGCCAACCGAAATGCTGTTCAGCTACGCCATCTTTCGCTAATAAACGATAGCTCACGCCAAATACCAGCATGGCTTGCGCTAACGTCAACAGTGATTCGCCAAATACAACCGCTCCCGCTTGGGCGTTTTGCACCAGCACTAAACCGCACGCTGCTACAATTAAGGGCACCGGTAATACCAACAAAAAATGGCACAATAAAGCCAGTGGGGTGGATGTTTGATTGTCGTTATTAGGGTTGCTTGCTTCTTGTGCTAATAATACTAACCGCTGACGCAGCCAGCCCCGGCTTTTCAGTAATACACCTAACACCAATACTAACGGTAAGAAAAACAAGGGCTGACCAATTAAACCCGCGCCGATGGCGTGTGTGCTATTAGCAATCGGTAAAGCATCAAACTGACGCTTTAAACGCCCTGGCATATCATGCAACCAATCGAGGTCGAGGGGTTTATTGCTGGCAATCCAGAACATTTGCTCGTCCAGTGTGCGGCTGAGGCTGGCACTGCGGTCGAGTAATTGCTTTTGGTTAAGCTGTAGCGTAATTGCTTGTGTCAGTAAATTGCCGAGTTCGGTATTAAGGTGGTCAATTAACTCCAAACGGGCGCGTACCAACTCCATCAAGTCGTTACGTTGTGCTTGCTCCTCGGGGTGCTCGGTTAATAACCGATTAATATACGCATCGGGGTTAGCAATTTCGGCACGCTGTTGATTAAGTTCGAATTGATATAAACGTAAATCACCAATTTCGTTAGCTAAATTATTATCGACATCAACGCGCGGCAGGGCATTTTTCTGCTGATATAAAATGCGCGTGAGTAATAAACTGCCGCGTAATACATCAATTTGTTCATCCAGTGTTTGTGAGGCTTGTTTTAGCGCATCTACTTGTTGGCGCGTTTCTAAATTCTTGCGTACCAGAACATTAGCCCGCTCGGTTGAGCGCAGTAATTGATTACTGAGCGTGCGATTAGCGTCGGCTTGTCTGGCTAGCAAATTACTGCGGGCCGCTTCTTGGTTATTGCGTTCGGCTTGCGCGACGGTTTCCGCTGATTCGGCGCGGCGTTTTTCATTTAGCACCGTTTGCAGTGAGAGCACCTCGGCTTCGAGGTCAGCGATGCGTTTGGTGAGTAGGTCGCGCTGGCTGGTGGCCAATTCTTGCAGAATGCTGTTGCCCGCCAGTTCTTCGCGGCGCAGCAATGAGCTGGCTTCCAGCGCGGCTAATTCGCTGTGCAGCATTTCTTGCTGTTCAGGAGAAAACGGCCCGCTTTTATCGCGCCCCGCTTTGAGCAAATCCCGGATGGCTTGCGTGCGTGCTTGGTTGGCGCTGATTTCACGCTGGGCGCGTTCTGGGCGCGTTTGCGCTTCAGTGAGCGCGGCGGATGTTTCGAGTAAATCTTCTTGCCAGTCAGAGAGTTGCTGCTGACGGCTTACGAGCAATTTTTCCAAACGCGCGCTGTCTTGATTGCGGTAACGCTGTAATTGGGTGTCGGATTTATTTTGTTGCTGCAATGAGGCAAGTTCGCGTTGCGCTTGCGTGGTTTGTTGCGGCGCTTGGGCTAATTGCTGGCGTAATTTGGTCAGTTGCGCGTCGCTGTCTTGCAGGCTGAGGAGGTGTTTCAGCGTGCTTTGCAATGTTTCTTGTAATTGTTTTTGCTCGGCTTCGGGCAATTTTTTGGTGTCGATAGCCGCCAAATTGGCGCGCACCGTTTCTTCTGACGGCAAGGTCACGCCCGTGTTTGCGGCCTGTACCGGCGCAAGCGTTAGCGATAAATAGAACAACACAGCAAACAAAGCGCGCAACAACATGACTCTCTCGCAGCGTAAATAAAGGGCTACAGCGTAGCCGAAAACGACATTTTCAAGCCTTAAAATAGCAAGGCTGGCCCGCTCGGACGACCCGCAAACCGTACACCGACTTTACGAATGTGTTTACCGTCCATCGCCGCGACAGTCCAAATTAAACCAGACCATTCCACTTGGTCACCGACCACCGTTTCGCCGCCAATGTGTTGAGCAACCAATTGCGCTAATTCTAGGGTCGGGTCATGGCCATCCAGCGATAGGCCGTAAAGCTGTGCAATATCCACTAAACGCGCGCTGCCTTCTAATAAGAAATCGCCGAAGAAGCGCAAATCACGCTGCGGTGCTTCCGTGAATAAACGCCCTAACGCCGTTAAATCACGTTCTTGGCCGATAACGCACAAAATATCACCCGCTTCTAAACGGGTGCTGCCACTGGGGTGCAGCAATTCTTGATGCCGAAATAATGCGGCAATGCGCGTGCCTTCCGGCATTTTCAAATCACGCAATGGCGCACCGACACACCAACGCTCTGGGCGCAGGCGATAAACGAACATCTCCCATTCACTGGTGGGGTGAATCTGTAACCCTGCGCGAGAAATGGGCGTGGGTTGCGGCGGCACTTCAATGCGTGTCCAGCGCATGGCCAACGGCAGGCTAGTGCCTTGCAACAGTAACGACACCAACACAATAAAGAACGCCACATTGAAGAACAGTTGCGCTTGTGGCAGACCGGCCATCAGTGGAAACACCGCCAAAATGACCGGCACCGCACCGCGTAAACCTACCCACGCGATAAATAAACGCTCGCGCCGCTGAAAGTTACGAAACGGCAACAAACTGGCAAACACCGCCACCGGGCGCGCGATAAAAATCATCCACAGAGCCAACGTCAGCGCAGGAAGGGCAATCGGGAGCAATTGGTGAGGCGTCAGCAGCAGCCCTAACACCAAAAACATGCCGATTTGACTGAGCCACGTTAAACCGTCAAACACATGCAAAATTGTGTGTCGATTGCGAATAGGCCGATTGCCGAGCATTAAACCGCACAAATACACCGACAAAATCCCGCTGCCTTCAAGCGCCGTACTGAGCGCAAACAGCAACAAACCACCGCTCACCGCCAGCAGTGGGTATAAGCCCTCGGGCATCTCAATGCGGTTGATGAGTTGCAGCAGCACACTGCCGCCGCCTAAACCCAACACAATGCCAATGCCAAATTGACGGATTAAATCGAGTAAAAATTGCCAGCCCGACTCACTGTGACCGCTGGCCAAAATGCCAATCAAGGTAATGGTGAGAAACACGGCCATCGGGTCGTTGCTGCCGGATTCAATTTCAAGCGTCGCACCCACCCGTTCATTTAATCCCTTGCCGCTCAATAAGCTAAAAACGGCGGCGGCGTCGGTAGAACCCACAATCGCACCAATCAACAGCCCTTGCAGCGGTGATAAATCAAACAGCCAACTGGCGGCTAACCCCGTCAATCCAGCGGTGAACGCGACGCCAACGGTCGCTAACGAGAGCGCAGGCCACAAGGCCACGCGGAAGGTATGCACCCGCGTTCGCATACCGCCATCTAATAAAATGATGGCCAGTGCAAGGTTGCTGACCAAATACGCCAGCGGGTAATTGTTGAACACAATGCCGCCGAAACCGTCTTCTCCGGCCAACATACCGACGCCGAGAAAAATCACCAGCACCGGAATCCCAATGCGGCTAGAGGCTGAACTCAGCAAAATGCTGGCACCCACCAACAAGGCACCTATCAACAACAGGCTATTAATTGTGGCTGCATCCACTGTGAGTCTCCGAATGTGAGTCCCTTCCGTATCTACGCCGCCAAAAGGCTGTCGTGAAGGTGCATTTGATGCGTTTGTTTATTTACGGGCGGCTAATCATACTCGCCGTGCCATACCTAAGTTGATATGGGTAGTGAAATGCCCCAATCTGAACTCGAAGTATACGGAACCTCTGTCGTGAGAAAATTTTCTCAGCCGTTTGTGTTGGCGTTGATGGCATTTTTGGCTATCAGTGCGCTGACGATTGCCGTGGTGTGGAATGAGCGCAAGGACAGCTATGCGCTAACGAAAGTATCTGTTTTAAATACAGCCAAAGTATTAGCGACGCAAGTAGAAAGCTCATTAGAAGAAATAGATGCGCTGTTAAATGTAGTGGCGTTGCGTGTCAAGCGCGCTGCACCTTTGCACGCTGATGAATTAGCTACATTACAAGCGCAAATACAAGACGAATTACCTTTTTATAAATTAGTAGCGCGCGTGGGGGTTGCTGATAATACGGGGCGCGTTGTTTTAAATTCAGGCTGGCGCGCGGGTGAAAAGCTAGTGACCTCATTAAAGGACCGTGAATACTTTAAGCGCGCTCAGGCGGGGGAGAATATTCTATTTATTGAGGGGCCGGTGCGTGCCAAATTAGACAATCAATGGTCTTTGGCATTAGCACGACGTTTAGAAGATGAACAGGGTAATTTTAACGGTATTGTATTTGCCGTTGTACCTGTGACGGCATTGGGTGATGTGTTTGGAAAAATAAACCTTGGTTCTTCCGGGGTGATTAATTTAAGAACCAAAGAGTTAGTACAAATAGTACGTTATCCTGCGTTGGAGGGTGTCGAGCAAGAGCCCGGTAATAGAACTGTATCCCATGTTTTACAGCAACTTGTTAAGAATAACCCGGATGCAGAAAGTCACGTCTATACGGCAATAGCACCGATTGATGGTGTTGAGCGTATTTATGCGTATCAGCAATTTGAGCACAGTCCGTTAGCGATTAGTGTGGGTTTGGCACTGTCTGACGTTAATTATTCATGGCTACAAACGGCTTATTTAATGATATGCCTGTTATGCCTCACGGGCGGGATGTTATTTTGGAGTGCGCTTAAATTAAATCGCTATCAGCGGGGGTTATTAGATTTAGTGGGGAAGCGTACTGCTTCTTTAGCCGAAAGTGAAAAGCGTTATCGAGAACTGTTTAAATTTAATAAAGAAATTGTAGATTCAATGCCGGATGGTTTACTTGTTGTTAATGCGCAAGGCATTGTATTACGTTGTAATGAAGGTGTTTTGAATTTATTTGGCTATACACTGGATACTGTATTAGGTAGCGGTATAGAGATACTCATTCCAGAACGCTTTCGTGCTGCTTACCGAGAGCAGTTTTCGCAGTTTGTTTCCAATGACGAATCGTTTGACTCGTTAAAGAAAAGTGATTGGTTAGCGGTTAATCATGACGGTGAGGAATTTTTTATTGATTTGCGATTTAATAAGGTGTTATCGGCAAGTCAAATGCAAATTATTTGTACCGTTCGAGATATTTCTAAAGAAAAGAAACAAGCTGATGTATTGGAGCTACAGCGACAGCGGTTGCAACTTATTATAGAAGGTACGCTGGCTGGAACGTGGGAATGGAATATTCAAACAGGCACTATATTATTCAATGAGCGTTGGGCCGAGATTTTAGGTTATACATTGAAAGAGTTAGAGCCCATTTCCATAGAAACATGGGCAAGATTAACGCATCCCGATGACTTCGTAAAAGCAGGCGAATTATTAGAAGCACATTTTGTTGGTCGTTTGGACTTTTATGATTGTGAATTACGGATGCGGCATAAAAACGGACATTGGATTTATATATTAGCCAGAGGTCGCGTTAATCGCTGGAGTAATGACGGACAGCCGTTGTTAATGTCAGGGACGCATTTAGATATTACAGAGCGTAAACGATTAGAGGCCGAATTAAAGCTCAGTGAGCGTTTTATGCGTTTACTGATTGATATTATTCCGGGTATGGTTGGGTATTGGGACGCAGATTTACGCTGTGGCTTTGCTAATATGGCGTACCGTGAATGGTTTGGAAAAACTCCAGAGCAAATGTCTGGAATATCCATGCAAGATTTATTGGGTTTAGAGCTTTTTCATAAAAATGAGAAATTTATTCACGCTGCCTTAGCAGGTCAGCGTCAGCGATTTGAGCGTACTTTAGTTAAAGCAGATGGCAGTACGGGTTACACATGGGCGCATTATGTTCCTGATATTGTTGAAGGACAGGTGCGAGGGTTTTTTGTATTGGTTTCTGACGTCACTGAATTAAAGCAAATTCAGGTACAACTAGAAGAAACAAATATGGAGTTAGAGCAGCGCAGTCTAGAGGCCGAGGCAGCGAGTCGCGCTAAAAGTGCCTTCGTAGCGACAATGAGCCATGAAATTCGTACACCGATGAATGCGGTAATAGGATTATTAGAGCTGATACAGCATACAGGATTAGATGCACATCAGCGTGATTATGTTCGTAAAGCAGAACAAGCCGCTAAATCATTATTGGGTATTCTGAATGATATTCTAGACTTTTCTAAAGTGGAGGCCGGTAAGCTCTTGCTAGACGATGCTTGTTTTCGTTTAGATGATATATGGAAAAATTTATCTGTTGTGCTATCGGCGGCATTACGAAATAAATCAGTGGAGATATTATTCGATATTGATACACAAATACCGCACGCATTGCGTGGTGATGGAATGCGTTTGCAGCAAGTGTTACTTAATTTAGCGGGTAATGCAGTTAAATTTACAGAGCAAGGCGAAGTAATAATAAGAGCGCGTCTGTTAGAGGCTAAAATAGGCTCGATTCGTATTGAATTTTTTATTCAAGATACGGGTATTGGCATTCCGGCTGATAGATTATTAGCGGTTTTTGAAGGGTTTACGCAGGCTGAAAACTCTACCGCGAGACGTTACGGTGGAACGGGACTAGGTTTGGCTATTAGTCAGCGACTGGTTCGTTTAATGGGCGGTGAGCTTATTGCCGAAAGTACGCTAGGGATTGGAAGTTGTTTTCATTTTGCCATTGAATTTGGCTTTGATGCCGAAGTTTGTGCTTTAGATGAAAGAATTAATAACGAATTAAATACTACGAAATTAATACAGTCTACGCCTTCTATTTTGATTGGCGATCATCATCCGCTTACGCGGGAATTATTGCTGCATATGGCACAGCATTTTGGATGGTATGCTGAAGTCGCAGCCGATGAATTAACCGTAATCGCCAAGGTAAATAATGCAATTACGGCGGGACATCCGTTCAGTGTGATTTGTTTAGATGGCAATATGCAAACGCTAGATGGATGGAACACGGCACGGCACATCCGTTCAATTGAGCCGGTGGGGTTGCATATTCCTATTGTGTTAATGGCCACTACGCAGCGGTGTCAGTTGTTGGAAGGGCGGTTGGCAGAAAATCCGACTGTTTTAGATGGATTTCTCGTCAAGCCAGTGACGCCTTCAACGCTATTTGAAGCAGTTTTAGCAGCCCTAGATGAAAAAAGAATTACTATAAGCAGTACGCCCACCCCCGTTACAGAGCATCCTTTAGCGGGGTTACGCCTTTTGGTAGTGGAAGATAACCTGCTTAATCAACAGGTTGCCCAAGAATTGTTGGCGTATGCTGGTGCAGAAGTGTGGGTTGTGAGCAACGGTGTAGCCGCTATCCAGACCGTACAATCGGATGGACAATTATTTGACGCTGTTTTGATGGATATTCAAATGCCTGAAATGGATGGTTATGAAGCGACATGCCGTCTGCGCGCAATCGGTTTTAGTGCGCCGATTATTGCGATGACGGCTAATGCTTTGCCTTCTGACCGCGAAACATGCTTGGCGGCTGGCATGAATGACCATATAGGTAAACCGATTGATTCGCATGAATTAGTGAATACTTTGCTAAAACAATGTGGGCGTCATATTTCAATTAATAAAGCAATTGTGGCGCTGCCTCCTACAGTAGCGGCCCTTTCTGTCGCGGGGTTTGATGTTCATGCTGCATTGAATCGCTTAAATGGTAATCAAGCGGTCTATGCTCAATTAGCACGAAATTTTATTAGTAATCAAGGCACTGTTGTACAGCGTATTAAACAAGCGTTATCACAGCAAGATCATGCGTTAGTGATGCGTGAGTTACATACATTAAAGGGGGTTGCGGCCACGGTTGGCGCGTCGCCATTGGCCGCATTGGCGCGGATATTAGAGGATGAAGTTAGGCAGAAAGGGGCTGTCTTAACAGAGGAGCAATTCAAAAAAATGAGTATTTTACTGGCGGACACGATAGATACGTTGCAAAAGCTGGCTGACTCATTTACGCATGAAGCGCAGATTTCTTCTGCCAATTCAATGGATTCCGCTCACGTTATTGAGTTATTAGAAACCTTAGCATTGTTGCTTTCTGAGCAAAATATGCGTGCTCTTGACGTTTTCTCTGTGCTTAAACGGGAAGCTGGTGTTGAATTAGGTAGGCTTTTTGTTGCTTTGGAGAATACAATCCAACGCCTTGATTTTGCGGCTGCACTTGAAGTAGTGAACGCAATTCGTAAAGGATTTGAATAATAATGACTATACGACCACGTCTATTAATTGTTGATGATGAACCGATTAACATTCAGACGCTGTATCAGATATTTCGGGATGACCATGAAGTTTTTATGGCAACAAGCGGTGAGCAGGCGCTGAGTTTGTGTCAACACGCGCAGCCTCCTGATTTAATTCTGTTAGATGTTATGATGCCGCAAATGGACGGACATGAGGTATGTCTTCAATTAAAAATGGACCCGGTAACGGCAAATATCCCTATTATTTTCGTAACAGCACAGCTTGATCCTGCGGATGAAACGCGCGCGTTAGAAGTGGGTGGTGTTGATTTTATTACAAAGCCAGTTAATCCCGCCGTGGTTAGGGCGAGGGTTCGCACGCATTTAAGTTTAAAAGCGCAATCTGATTTATTGCGTGAAATGGCTTTCGTAGATGGTTTAACCAGTGTTGCTAATCGCCGTCGTTTTGATGATGCGTTACGTCTTGAATGGCGTACCTGTCGGCGTAATCGAAAGCCGTTGACGTTAATGATGATAGATGTTGATTATTTCAAACGCTATAATGATTACTATGGGCATCAAGTGGGAGACTCTTGCTTAAAAGCAGTTGCTGAGAGTATGAAACAGCAATTGACACGAACCCGTGATTTATTAGCGCGTTATGGTGGCGAAGAGTTTTCTTGTTTATTGCCAGAATATGATTTAGATATGGCAAAGGATAAAGCAGAAGCCCTGTGCCGTGCTGTAAGGTTATTGCAAATTCCCCATGCAGAATCACCAACGGCCTCTATTGTGACCGTAAGTATAGGGGTAGCGACTTTATATCCGGGTGATGAGCATGAAGAAAAACTATTATCAGCAGCCGATACTGCTTTGTATCAAGCCAAAACATCAGGGCGCAATCAAATATGTATAAAAGAGCTACCTCTAGCAACCAGTAAGGTTATCTGAGGTACTATTGGCGGGCGCTCTGTTAAACTTACAACCTTTATATCCGCTGGCTGAATGTTGCTATGAATTATCGTCACGCCTACCATGCAGGTAATCACGCAGACGTATTAAAACACGCTGTGTTATGCCGTTTACTAACTCTTATGGGGCGCAAAGAAACACCGTTAGCCAGCCTTGATACGCACGCGGGCATTGGTTTATACGACCTCAATAGCCAAGAAGCCGGTAAAACAGGCGAATGGCGCGAGGGTATTGGGCGTTTGTGGACGGTGCCAGATTTGCCGCCGTTATTGGCTGAATACCGTCATTTAGTTGCAGCATTAAACCCGCAGGGTACCTTGCGTTATTACCCCGGCTCTCCTGAAATTGCGCGGCGTTTAACACGCCCACAAGACCGTGTGCTATTGAATGAAAAGCATCCCGAAGATGGCGAAAAGTTGCGTGAAAATATGCGTGCCGATCGTCGGGTGCGTGTGCATTTAGGGGAAGGTTGGCATGTCGCACGCGCATTATTGCCGGTTGTAGAAAAGCGCGCCTTATTGCTTATCGACCCACCTTTTGAGCAAGCGGATGAATTAGCGCAGTGTGTGGAGTCGTTAAAAACAGCCATTGCGCGTATGCGACAAACGGTAGTAGTTATTTGGTATCCAATTAAAGACGAGCGGCAATTAAAACGCTTTTATCAGGCGCTGGCTGCCAGCGGTGCGCCTAAACTATTGCGCGCTGAATTGTCGGTGCATCCAACGGATAATCCGGCGGGCTTGAACGGTTCGGGCTTGGCGATTGTTAATCCGCCATGGCCGCTCGCCGATGAGCTGCAAACTGTATTGCCGTTTTTGGCGCGTGAATTGGCACAAAGCAAAGGCGGGTGGCGTTTGGATTGGTTGATTGAGGAAAAGACAGCAGGCTGAAAGTGCAGTTAAGACAAGGTTAAGCATTCGTGTCGAAACTGTTTACATCAACTGACCTGATAGGGATTGCCTACCATGAAAAAATTGCTGCTGCTCTCTCTCGCTATTGCCAGCCCGTTGGCGTTTGCTAAAACCGAGTGTACTACCGCAGACAAAGCCCAATGGAAAACCGAAGCGGGTTTCCAAGAAGAGCTGAAAACCCAAGGCTATGACATCAAAAAGTTCAAAGTCACTGGCGGCAACTGCTACGAAATCTATGGCTATGACAAAGACAAGCGCAAAGTCGAAATCTATTTCGACCCTGTGACTGGCAATGCTGTTAAAACCAAAATCGAAGATTAATAACGTATGACCACACAAACCCTACGCCTCTGGGATCCACTGATTCGCCTTTTTCACTGGTCGTTAGCAGGTTCGTTTGCGGCTAATTATTGGTTCACTGAACCGGGTGAGTATTGGCACGAAATGGTCGGCTATTACGCCGCTGTTTGGTTGGCTGTTCGCGTGGTGTGGGGATTTGTGGGGCCGCAGTCAGCGCGCTGGTCAGATTTCTGGCCAACGCCTGCGCGCTTGTCGGCGCACATTGGTGCGCTGCGGAGCGGTCGTCCTTTTCATCGCTTGGGCCATTCTCCCATCGGCGCTTTAGTGATGATTGTGCTGATGCTCTGCATGTTGGGCTTGGGTGTGTCTGGTTACTTGCTGAGTGAGGTGGATGCGTTCTTTGGTGATGAGCTGGTTGAAGAAATACACGAGCTATTAGCCAATGGCGTGGCCTCGTTAGTGGTTCTGCATGTGACTGCCGCCATTATTGAGAGCAAGCGCCTGAATGATAATTTGCCGCTCTCAATGGTGACGGGTAAGCGCAAACCGCTGCCTGAAGACCACTCCGCCTAAGTGGCGTGCGTTGTAAAAAGTGCCCGGTTTAGCCGGGCATTTTTATGCCTGTGCCGCGCAAACCACAGTAACCCGCCGGATTTTTCGCCAGATACTGCTGGTGATACGCTTCCGCACAATAAAACACCTGCCCTTCTTTAATTTCTGTGCTGATAGGAGCCGCGATGCCTGCTGCCGCTAACGCCGCGCCGTACTGTTCGGCAGAGTGCTGCGCCTCGGCTAATTGCGTCGCGTTTTGGCAATAAATCGCAGAACGGTACTGCGTGCCCACGTCGTTACCTTGGCGCATTCCTTGCGTTGGGTCATGGGATTCCCAAAAAACACGCAATAAATCAAAGAGTTGTATTTTTTGTGGGTCGTACACTACGCGCACCACTTCAGTATGCCCCGTGTTACCTGAGCACACCTCGTCATAGGTGGGATTGGGCGTAAAGCCGCCCGCATAACCTACCGCTGTCACCCAAACACCCGGCTGTTGCCACAAACGCCGCTCGGCACCCCAGAAACAACCCATGCCGAGCGCAATTTCTACGCATCCTGTGGGATAGGGCGGCTGAAGGGCGCGTCCATTAACAACGTG
>CAZBNX010000004.1:0-43933 GCA_964493255.1 uncultured Pseudomonas sp. | reverse complement strand
TATATGGATAAACAAGTACTGAAAAATAAAGAATCTAATTCAAATATAAATCCAAGAAATTATTTTGATATAATTTCAGAATTACTTGATAAATACAAGGATACTATTCACCCAATACTACCTCCTATTAATATAAAAACAATCAAAAAAGATCTTGCTAGCAATTTAAAAATCATAAAAATCCTAGATAAAACACAATTAATTTGGCCTTTACAATGTTTGCTTTTGTTAGATGATCCTAAAAAAGCAAGTGGTGAATGGGCTTATCTTTTTTGCTTATCTCTTAAAAAAATTGGTATTGAAAATGTGCTTAAAAATGCTACTAATTGCACAATTTACGATTTAGTTATGAAGGAAAATTTTGAAGTTTTTAAGTTTTTTTGGGAAAAAAATTGTGAGACTAAAAGAAACATTATGGAAAGTAAAAGAAAAAAGAAAGCTAAAAAATTAAATAATTAAAGTTATCTATATATACCAAGCATAAGTTGAATTTTTGCATTTTTATTTTCTTGACCTGCCTATCATTAAATCAAAGAACAAAAATGTGACATCCTCCTCTCACTGAAGTGAGAGGCTTCCCGTAGGAGCGCAACGTCCTGCGCCGAAATAGAAAATATTGCGAGCAGCGTTGATATCTCTATCATGAATTGCTTCGCATTCTGAGCATTTCCAATTTCTTACGCCAAGCGCAGATATACCTTTCGGCGCACTTTCAGGGATTACTCCACAGTAAGAGCAAGTCTGCGTTGACCATTTCTCAGATACTTTTTTTACAACCATGCCATGCCTTATGGCTTTATACTGCAACATGGTTGTAAGTTGGTTCCATCCTGCATCAAGAACTGATTTTGCCATTTTTGTTTTAGCTAGTTTTGACGATGATATATCACCAATAATTACAATTTCAGAAGTACTACAAATCTCATTTGAAACTTTATGAGAAAAATCTTTTCTCTTATTTTTAATTTTTGCATGAAGATTTTTGACTTGTTTTTTCTTATGTGCTCTTTGATATTTTGCGAGTCGAACTTCATATTTTTTAGTTAGATTTTCCCTATCGTATTTTATTCCATCAGAGCATATTGCTTTATCTTTTAAGCCAAGATCAATTCCAATCTTTCTTTCACCATGCGGTCTTTTATCTATAACTTCACATTGGAAATTAACGTACCATCTCCCTCTTGTATCTTGGCAAAAAGTTCCTGTTTTAATATTTCCAATTATTTCTCTATGCTTCCAAAAACGAATTTTAATCCCATTATAAATAATTATATCATCAATTACTTTTATAGTTTGTCCATTAAATGGAACCCATCCTAGAGATTTTTTACCTCTCCATTTTAGCTTTATTTTTTTAAATTGGACTCTTCTTGTTACGTATTCGTCGCTTATCGCCTGTACTGTTTGTGAATTTATTGAAAGTTCTTTTGAGGCACCTTTTGTTAATGGCCTGAAATCATATTTAGTTAAAAATTTTCTTCTCTGTTTAATTGCATTAAAAGAAGTTTCGTTGCAGTAATTCCAAACAAAATTTACATCTCTGGCAAGTTTATTTAGCTTATTAGCTACATTACCATCTTTAATTCGATATGAATATGTAAGCATTTGATTTTCCGTCTTCACAAAGACTCCTTTTCATACTATAAGTATACAGGAGGATTTTACTATATGCAAGAGTCTCACGAATGGAGAACTGGTAAACACGCAATATATGAACTTTATGTTCATTTAGTATTTACACCAAAGTACAGAAAAAAAATATTTTCAAACGTAATGTTAAATCGTTTAGAAGAAATTATGCGTGAAAAATGTTTAGAAATGGGAGCAAAGTTAATTGAGTTTAATGGAGAATCAGATCACATCCATTTATTAGTAAATTTCCCTTCAAAACTATCCATCGCAGAAATTGCACGACTTTTAAAAGGCGTATCGTCAAGACTTATTAGAAAAGAATTTTGGGCACAAATAAAAGATAAATTATGGGGAGATCATTTCTGGAGTCCTAGCTATTGCGCTGTTACCGCAGGTGGAGCACCGCTTGAAGTAATCAAAAAATATATAGAAAATCAAAACAGACCTACAACAGAAAATCAGAATAAAATGAGTAAAGTTGCACAGAAAAGATGGAGTCAAGGTCATACGCAACGATAGAAAGCGTCGCACGCTTTGCGGCTCCTTTTCTATCTTGCATATTCTCAATTCTCGCCTTCGTTTCCTTACGGAAACTTGGCTTTTCAGTTCGCATTCATCCTCTTGATGAATCAAGAGGGTTTCTGCTCAGTCGGGCTAAAAAAATCAGCAAGAAAGCCTTAAAAAAACATCTGAGTTTACGGTTATGGTGCGCAATAAAAAGGAGCACGCTCACGCCGCTGGGCGTTAAAGTTTTTTTTCTATTTCTGCTAAAATATCATGCCTGTTTTGCATTATTTCATAGCTATATTTTAACTGGGGGCTAAAGGTGGGGGTAATATTATATATAATTTTAACACCTAGATAACCTGTATAAGAAAGGTTTTCAAGACTCTTTAGTTCATTAAAATTAAAATTTAGAACTCCACCACCTGCAAATAAAGCAAAATTAAAACGGTCAAATGTTTCTTTAGTTATCTGCTCTGTTTCATGTGTTCTATGCTCTACATTTAAATTTAAATCATTGCGTGTGAGTTTAGTTAAATCGGTATCTGTTTCTATTTTTTCGCTTATAATCGTTTCACCATCAGGTTTTTTAACTGTTTGTTTATATTTTGTTTGCTTAATCGTTTTAAAAATTTCTTCACGCTCTTTTTTAACAGCTTCTAAAATAGCTTGCTCATCCCTAACTCTTACAACTTTTATTTTCTCGACAACATTGTTTTTTAAATAAAAATAAATCAAAGCAGCACCCAATATTAGGCCAGTAAAAAAAATTAATAAATTCTTATTTAGTATATATTTTATTAGCATGCGATACAAACCAATGCGTAAATAATTAGGCATGAAATCAAGTGATGACACATTTGATCGAATCCTAAAGCCCACCAAAAATATTTAGAATTTTGTTTGAATCTTCCTAAGAATTTAGGAGAAGCTTTAAACCTATCGATGATAAAATGTGAGGCAAAATCTAGTAAGAAAACGTGACTTGAAATAAAAATATCTTTTGTAATTACTATACTTATAAAAAATGTAAAAACAGCATGAACTAAAGAATGCAAACATAAAGGGAATAAATAATAAGGAGATTCTCTATTCTTTTGCAGCATATATTCATTTTGCAAAATGTAATCACAAAAGAAATGCTTAAACTGAAACAAAATAAAAAAGTAAAAAATGACTTCATTTATCATATAAAAATCCTTTTTATATTATTGTATAGTTAAAAATTGATTGCGATTTTTTGCACCCATCCAAGACACATGCACCCAACCTGTAGAAGGGTTTAATGGTTCCATTTTTTCAAGTATTAGTTGGTCAAATTTAAAATATCTTTGAATAAATTTCACCAGCTCTAAATTATCCATTCCCTCCACTCTTATATCAGCAGCTTGACCAAACAAATGCTTAGAATTTCCTACTCCTCCAACTGCTTTATTAAGTTCAGAACATCTATATCCTGATAATATTGTAACTGGTTTATTTAATTTATTCCTTAAAGGTTCTAATAAATTTATACATAAGTCTTTTAAATTCTCGATTGTTTTTTCATTGGGTGTATTGTCAATATTTAATTTTGTTGCTGTTTCAGATCTAATCATTTCTTCTAAAGTAAAGTTCTCACTTAATTGCATTTAATTTACCTTCCTTTCGATTCTAATTTTAAAATTCTTTTTTCATGTTCTTTAATATTTACTTGTATTTGTTCAATTGTATTATTGATTCTTATATTATCTCTTTTTTCAGATTCTACATCTGCTTTAATTGAAGCTATATTTTCAATAATAAAATCGTATCTTTTGTTGTTTTCTTTTAATTCTGATCTAATATCAGTATAAAAAATAATATTAGATACTGTATTAAAACCTAAAAATATAAAGATAACGATACAGGCAAAATAGTAGACAACCGTTTCTTTATTGTTAAAAGGGCTTACTAAATGTTTAGATGTTTTTTCAACGTCCACATTTGCTTGTACTTTTGTTTCTAAATCCATAAATACTCCTAAAAAATATTTTTCCCCACTTAAATTGAGGATATTTACCTATTTTTTAGGATGTTAAATTTTTTGCAGAATAGACGGTAATTAGTAAGCTATCGGCGATCCCATCGTGTAGTACAGTAGAGCGTTTTCTTTTTACTGTTAAATATTCTGTTACTTTATTTCCAAAGATTCGTTTGCACGCTAAAATGCGCCCATCTTTTTTTAATTTCTGCTCTTTTTTTGTGCATATATAGCTAGTCCACTGTCTTGGATTAATCTCAATAACATTGCTAATGTTTTGCTGTAATGCTAATAGTGTAGAACCATAGGATGTAAATTGATTCGAAATTGAAAGCCTTGAATTTTTGGAACATGGAAACGGTCTCTCTATCACCCCAATTATTTCTAAATTTGATTTTAAGGCCTCTCTCAGAGCGATTTGAAAGATTTCTGATATAAGCCCAAGCTCCTCTAATTTAGACCCCAAAAAATCAAAAGGAACGCATTTTAAAATTTTTAATTTTGAATTTTTTTGATCTAATTTTGAATTTTTTTCTACCGTGCATAAACTTATAGCACCTTTGGCACCAGAATCAACTGAAATGATGACAAAACCATTTTTTTTATTATCTGTGTTTCCCATATGTAACAAACCTTTTTAATTTGTATTTGTCAAAAATTAAGCAAAAAAATACCCATTTTTTTACTCTTTTTAACTTTTTTCCCTGCTCTTAAATTTAAGCCTCAAAATTTTTTTTAGCAGTGCTTTTTACAAATAAGTAAGATTCTACAGGTTTCAAATTCGGTGTTTTTTTTGTATTTTTTTTTGTAACTGATTTTAAAGTTTTTCAGTAAAATGGTTGCACCATATTTTTTTTTTACGGTAGAAATTAAAATTAAATTCATTTTACCCATATAAATTAACTGCAATTAACAAAGTAATTATTTTTTCCCTTATATAAAATAAATATAATATATATAAATATATAATTATATATATTATATTTATTTATTTATTAAGAAAATCGAGTCTACAGTAAAAGCAGTAAAAGAGTTGTACTTGTCAAATCTTGCTTTTTCACTCTTTTTACAATAAAAATTAGCAGATACAGAGCAACCTACGCTTAAAAAAGGAGCAACATGACGGATAGCAATAGTATTACTCATAAAAAAATTAAATTTTATTTAAAAAATATGATTTTAGAAAATAAGGAAATAAATCGATTTTTTCCTTTGTATTCTATAACGATAGCTAAAAAATGTGCCTGCAATAATGAAAATTGTCACGCCGTTGGTAAACATCCAAAAATCCCATTTACTTCCAATAATTACAGAACATTATTCCCTAAATCGCCACAAGTTGGGTTTGCAACGGGGCAAGGGATCGTCGTAGTTGACGTTGATATTAAAGAACATGTTGACGGTTGGCAAACTCTCGTTACGTTAGCAAAACCGCACGGTGGGATCCCTGATACATTAGTTGTGCATACAGGAAGCGGTGGAAAGCATCTTTATTTTAGAACAGATAAGAAATTTAAAAATAAAGTCAGAATTGATGATGGGATAGATTTTAGGGGTGAAAATGGTTTCGTTGTATTCCCAAATAGCAAACATATATGTGGAAATTTCTACAGATTTGATGATGATTTACATCCTAATTTAGTGGAAATTGCAGAGCTTCCAAAATGGATAGAAGATTTACTTGAACAGGAAAGAACAGAAGAAAACAATAAAAAATCATTTACAGATTCTTTTGAACCTCACTACATTTCCGATACAGAATGGGAAAAAATTAAAGAGGCTTTAGAGTTAATTAGTTCAAATTGCTCAAGGGATTTTTGGCGTGAAATGGGCATGCGTTTATATAATACTGGGCGCAATGATTCTTTTGATGTATGGGATAATTGGTGTAAAAAATCTAAAAACGTAACAAAAAACGGTAAAAGTATTTATTCAAAATATGATAATTTATACCAATGGAACACACAATTTACATTTGGATCTAAGTTTTCTCCTTTGGAAATATTAGATATTGCAAATATATCTAAAAATATTATAGATCCTGTTATAAAGGAACTTACAGAAAATTTAATTTTATTAGGGAATCAAAATGCAGATGATACAGTTGAAACAATTGAAGATAATTCACACCAAGAAAACGACAAATATATGAACGAAGCAATAAAAGATAGTCAAGGTTTTGTGAAAGAATATTTTGAATATGTAACAAAACATTCAAGATATTCATTAGATAAATTGCACTTTTTAGCTGCCTTTAGTGCATTAAGTGCAGTAGCACAATGTGGTTATTTATCGCCTACAAATTGCTCCTTATCTTTGTATCAAATGGGCTTTGCTGTTACTGGTCGAGGTAAAGACGACGTTCTATATTTTATAAAAGATATTCTTTTACAAGTTGAACAAAGCATACTAGCAAATGAAAAATTTACTTCAATAAATGGCCTTTTAATGTGTCTGTATGAATTTAATTCACGTATTCATATATCTGACGAAGTACACACTTATTTTACTCCCATGCTGAAATCTCTACCTACATCACCACTTTACCAGATGACAGGCCGAATAATGGAACTATGGAATTACAGAGAATATATTGAGGGTATTTTCTCACGTAGTTTTAAAATACCAATGATAGAACAGCCTAAATTTAGTTTATTTACATTAAGTTCAATGGAAGGTATGAAACAATTTAAGGATCAACAAGCTATTAATTCGGGTTTTTTAAACAGATTTTTATTAGCAATTAATAGGGATATTCCAAGAGTAAATCACGATGCGGTTAGGGCAAAATGCCCTGATTATTTAGTAAACAAATTAAAAACAATTTATCAAGTTTCAGAAAATGAAGATTATGAAAAAATAAAAAATGAAAAGGAAAGTATGGATTCTATTATTGCAAAAAATAAAAATATTGCATTAGAAGCCCATACACCGCAAAGAATTATTAAACACAAAATGGAATGGGAAAATGAAGAATCTAAAATTTATTTTCAGAATTTAGTTGAAAGAATAGATGATAAAAGAGAACTTTTAACTAAAGCAAAGAAGTATGAGGAGCATAATATGTATTCACGTTATGCCGAACAAATTATAAGGCTTGCTTCTCTACATGCTTTGGGTAGAGATTCTAATTTTGTGGGCAAAAATGATTTAATAATTGCCGAAAAAATGCTGTATACATTATCATTAGATATGTTGGAATTCCTTGATATAGATTTAGAAGAAACACAATTTATGAAATATCAGAAGAAAATTATTTCATTTTTTAAGACACATAAAAGAAAGACTAACTTAGCTTCTTTAAGAGAAGTAACGCAAATACTTGGAACGAAAACACATACAGCCGAAGAGACTTTAGAAGAAATGGTTAATCAAAAAATATTAATTAAGCAGGTAGTACAAAATAAAAACCACACGGTTACAAAAAATTATCAGCTAATAAATTAAATTTTATGGATAACTTTTTATATTTTGCCATTTTCTCAATCTTCACTCATTTTCACTTAAAAAATGAAAATGAGGAAATTAAAATCAATTAAAATATAAATAAATAAAATTTCATTTTCACTTTTTAAGAACAGATTAAACATATCAATAAAAACCCGTAGTTTTTAAATGTTGATGATTTTGCATTTATTTAAAAACACGAGGGTTTTTTTATGGATAATATTTTATCTTTAGTTATTGATCGTTACATTAAATTAAAATACATGAGATCAGAAAAAGAAGATGACAGATACTTAATTGAATCTTCTCTATTATCTACCATTGCAGCTAAACAATTAAATACACCTAAAAATAAAATAAAACCACCACTTGAAAATGAACATCCAATAAAACTTATTGAAAGAACATGTGGAGAACTCACAGAATTATTAAAAGAATTTAACACAGAAAAAGAAATAGATTTTATAAGAGTATTAGAGGAACTAGGCGATACAACAGCTTATCTAGTTGGTATTTTAAAATGGGTCATCGATGATCATCTCAGTAATAAAGTAGAAAACTAAAATAATTTAAAAGGCATTTTGCATGACTATAATTGTTATTACACATTGGGATTTTGAAGATTATGACAAGAATGGAATACCAACATCTAATAAAAAATGTGAATTTATTAGTCATGGAATTGATTTAAAAACTGATAATGTTGTTATTTTGCCGCAAGAAAAAGTTAGAAATTGCGATTATATAAAACTAGATAAAGAATATGGATGGGTAATAAAATGACAGAATATAATTTAAATAATATTGAAGCTTTCAAATTAATGTTAGATGGGAAAGTAGTAATTTCAGAAAATAATTTATTTTATAAATTAAATAAAATTTATATTATTAGAAGTGATATTAATAATTTTTATTCGGATTATATAGAAATTTATTTACATAAATTTTTAATCGATGCGAGTCAAATTAAATTTAAAGAATACATTGAACCTATAAAGCCTAGAAAATTTGGCTTTATTGCTTATCTTGGTGAAAATACAGAATATTTACCTTATAAAGATAAATATGCACTTCATAAAGCCTTTTCAAGTCATGTGTCTTCTTTATTCAATGAAAAAAAAGATGTTGAAGAAATTCAATGCTACAAAAAAATATCTAAATTTAAAGTTACTATGGAAGAAATACTTGAATAATAACAACTTATATCAACTAATTTATTAAGGGTATTTTGAAATGGAATTTAACGCAGAAAATATAATAAAATTACATAAAGAAGAAAATAGAAAAAAAAAGGAATTATTTTATAAAGAATGTTCTGATGCTCTTGAATATATGCAAAACACAATATTAAAAAATGCTATAAAACAAACAATAACATTTAAGAGTGAATATAAATTAAAAAAAATATTTTCAGACGATTATTATCTTAATTTAACAACTAAACATTTCATTGATTTAGGTTTTGAAGTTTCATTAGATTACGAAGATCGCAAGTATTCATTACGTCCATTTATCACTATTTCATGGTAATAATAATTAATTTTATAGAAAGGTATTTTGAAATGACAGAACTAAATTTGTCTAATGAAACTATAGCAAAATATATAATTGATAACGGGATTAATATTAATAAAAGAGAGATCAATATTTTTGACAATATTAGCGATGACTGTTTGAAGAAATTTTCAAATCAACTTTCACTACTGGAAAGCATTTCAAATGCTGATATTACTATCAATATTCATTCGGATGGTGGAAGCGTAAGATCTGGTAAAGCGATAATTGAATTAATACAAAATAGTAATTGTAAAATAATTAAAAAAGCCCTTTCAAGTACCTACTCAATGGCTTTTTTAATATTTATGGCTGGTGAAAAAAGGTTAGTTTCAAAATTTTCTTCTCTTATGTATCACGAGGTAAAATATTCATTTGGATATTATAAAGAAGGATCTGAAATAAAAGAATATTTTAAACAATTTGAATCTGAATTTGAAGAAATTTTTAGATGGCTTGGAAGTAGGACAAAACTTAATTCAAAATATTGGAAAGATTTATATTTCAAAAAAGGTGATCATTATTTCAGTCCTAAAGAAGCGATAGAATTGGGTATCGCTCACGATTTTATCAAAAAAGAACCTCTAAAATTAAATAAAAAGGTTGAAACAAAATGACTAAATACAATATTGACTTTTTCAAAGTAATTAACAGATATATTATTTTATTTCTAGTTATTTTTGCTATTCAAATAGTTTACATGCTAGTAATAATTAAATTTAAAGATTCAATCAATTCAAGTTTAGGTGATATTTTATCAATTGCTTTTTTTGTCTTTTACTTTTCAGTTCCTATCATTTTGCTAATTCTTAAATCCTCAATAAATAATCACGTTAAAACTTTAACAGTCTATAAAAAAGATAGGAGGACTAATGAATTCTAAAGAGGCATTTAAAGTTTTATTAGATGGCAAACTTGTTATTGATAGTTTTGGTTATATTTATTCTTTTAATAAAAATTATATTTCAAAACAATATCTTTGCGATAGTCGATACATGCGTATTGAAGAATTTTTATCACATAATTTAGAATTTGATATATACGAAGAAACCCTTATAAATAAAGAATATTTAATAACTAACTTAGTCGTTCTACAAAATTGGGATAAATCAGGTAGCATAAAAGACGCAACTATTGAATTGTTAATTAAATATATTAACGATGATGATATTACAAAAGAAGCAAAAAATGTAATCAAAGTTGCTAATAATGGAGATTACTATCGTGGCGAGTAATGTAATAAAAAATGGTGTTTATGCCAAAAATGATATTATAAATTATATTTCAGAGCGTTATACAATAACAACTTGCAAGTTAGAAACTATAGTAAATGTTATTGTTTCTAGTTTTAAAAATGAAATAAAAGTTAATAAAAGTATTTCAATTATTAACTTGGGTAAGTTTTATCTGAAATATTACAAAACAAAATCAGGAAGATGTTTTAAAACAGGTGAATTAAGAAATAATGAACGTTTAAAAGTAACTGTAAGATGTTCTTTTAAAAAAAGGTTTAAAGAAGCTTTAAATAATAATAACCTTGAATTTTCAGAGTTAAATTATTCTACTGCAATATCAAATAATGTTTTTAATGCCTTAAATGAAATGGGATTAACAATTAAAAGAAAAGATTCTGTATTACTAGTCAACACATTCTTTGAAGGCATTGTTAAAGCATTATTTAATCACAAAAGAGTTTATGTGAATGGTTTTGGAATCTTTCAAGTTAGACAATATAAAGAAAAGAAAATGAAAGATAACATAAACAAGACTAACTTTATTGTATCTGCTAAAAATTCACCTTTTTTTAAATGTTCAAAGAATTTTTTTATTTAAAGAGGTTTTAAATGCAGATTAATAAGGGTAAAATACCAACAAATTTCTTTATAATTTTATATGGTGCTGCTGGTGTAGGAAAATCAACATTAGCAAGTCATGCGCCAAATCCATTATTTATTGATGTAGAGAAAGGTACAAATAAACTAGATGTTGAAAGAATTACAGATATAAATAAATATTCACAATTTATTGAATGCCTTCAATTAGCAGAAATTCATAATTATGACACGATAGTAATCGATAGTATTGATTATCTTGAACAAATGATATTTGACCACATTTGTAAAAAATATGGGAAAAATTCAATTTCGGATTTTGGCTATGGGCATGGTTTTGAATATGCCCAATTAATTTGGGTAGATCTATTAAAAGGTTTTAAAAATCTAGTTCATAAGCAAAATAAAAATGTGATTTTTATTGCCCATGATCAGATTAAAAGGTTTGATAATCCGTTAGATAATTCTTTTGACAGATATTCTTTAAAACTAAATCAAAAAAGTTGCTCTTATATTGTCTCACAAGTTGATGCTGTCTTTTTTCTGTCAAAGTTTTTTGCTTTTAAAGAGCTTGAAGACAAGCGCAAGATTCCCCGTGAAGAAAATGGCCGTAAAATTTATACAACGGAGACAGCGGCAATCCTTGCAAAAAATCGATATTCACTAAATCCAGTAATTACAATTAATAATAATAAAGAAGATTACAATAAGTTTTATTCATTATTATTTTAACTTTTATTTTTAGAAAGGGTATAAAATGGTTGATTTTAATTTAAATCAGGAATTTAACGCAGATGATTTTGAAGCCGAATCTTCAATAATTGAAAAGGGTAGATACAATTTTGTTATTGATCATACAGAGCTAACAAACTCAAAAAATGGGAATCAACAAATTAAAATTGTCTTTAAGGTAATAGGCGATAAATTTAAAAATTATACTATATATGAACGCTTTACATTTGCTACACAAGCCCAATCCGAATTTTACATGAAAAAAATAGCTGCTATTTTTAGGGCATGTGGTTATCAAACATTTAAATTGAATGAACTAGAAAATATTCACGGTCGAGAATTAAGTGCCGAAGTATATCATAAATTTAATGAATATTATTCTAAAGACGAACCTCAATTAAGATTGTTTGAAGCTAAAGATTTTGATCCCAAAGCTGTTAAAGAAAAAACAGCTACAAATACAAATACAAGAAAACCAGCACCGCAGCCTACAAGTGTAGATAAAAATACGCCAAGTCCTATTTCGAAAACAGTGGCTAGTAAAAAACCAGTTGCTAAAAAAGTGGATGATGACGACGATTTGCCATTTTAATATTGGGTAACATTATTTATATTTTAAGGGTTTTCTATGCACGTTGACCGTAAAAAAATAAGAAAAGAAACGATTAAAAGCACCGTGTTACGCATGGGTAGGATTCCACACTTTACTAGATTAGAGCGTGAGAAAATGGAGTTTCATTTTTTTACTGAAAACGTGCGGCAAGCTGCCTATGTTATTTCAAGGTATGAATATTGCGAGATCTACAGAAGTAAAATAATTACTGTTCAAGATTTAATTAATGAAACAAATCTTTCAACATGTGATGACGTAGAACCTTGTCACATTTTAATAGCGTTTAATATGCTATTGCCTTACTTATATAGAATGCTCTCAATTAATTTGGACGATTCAAAATATACTAAATTACCACTTTATTTAGTAAAAAAGGAATTACCACCAAAGCATATAAAGCCTCCTATAACTAGATACTATTGTGAATTAGATGATTTAAATAAAAATAAAAATGGTTTTTTTCTTGATATTAATGAACCTATAATTCAAGTGAAAAAAAATATTAGAACTATTTTATCTAATCATCCAAAGCATATTTTTGATTTTATTGGAGGTAAGAAATGACTAAATTATTAGATGTTAAATATCAAACGCTTTTTAAAATAACTCAATTGACTGAATATTTAAGAAAAGAAGCAATTAGAAAAGCTTTAGTATTAACATTAAGTCAAACTGTTAAAACTGTATTAGTTCAAACAAGAAAAGAATTGCCTAAAGAGAATTTACTTAAATTAGATAAAAAACTTTATGGTAAAAGAGTACGGAGAGGTAAAGATCAAGTTGATATGACTACGGCTATCCCTAGATTATTTGCTCGTATTGTTTTTTCAAATATTAATGAGAGTATTTCTTCATTTCCATATAAATTAAAAAAAGTGCGTGGTAGGAATGGCCGTCGCTTTATTCAAATAGTTGCTAAAGTACAAGATCAAATAGTAGAGCCTAAAAATGGTTTTATGGTAAAGCCGAAAAAAGGGAAAGCAATTGCTGGCACTTTATTATCATTAAAACGTAATGGCAGTAGGTTAGATTACAACAAATTTAAATCTGATGTTTCTCTATCAGATATTCTAAAAAACAAATCAAATATTTACGACAAATTAAAGAACAGAGCTAGTGATGTATATCATAGAAAACTTACTGACAATATAAACTATTATGTTAATCAAGCTTTTAAGGAATTAAAAAAATGAGACTAACAAAAGAAGACAAGGTTAAAATAGTTGCAAATAATTTCTTTTTATTTTTTAAAAAAGAAGCAATGTGCAGTAAATGCGACGAACGTATTTTTAAAGATAATCACGAGATTAAAATAAAATTAAATAAAAATGATTTTGATTTATTATTTAAATGCAATAATTGCCATTATAAGTATATCATTGGGTTAAAATACAAAGCTTTGAATGAAATGTTAGAATTTATTAAATATAAAGATTTTAATAAAACACATGAGAGTTTAATTTTATAATTATATTTATAATTGATTAAAGAGGAGATAATAATGAAATTACTAATTGCTAGCAATATGGTTTTTTTAATTCTTATTATCTTACTGGCAATAAGAATTAAAAAAAATAGTAAAAAAAATAAATCATTTTTTAAAAGGAAAAAATAACATGAAAAAATTAGTATGCTTATTACCAATATTTTTACTTGCTAGCTGCCATCAAAATGAACCAATGCAAAGAAGCATAGAAGTAAGGTTTGGGAAAACAGATAATATTGTATACAAAGAGGGCATGTATTTTTATAACCCTATTGCTGTAGATATCCTAAAAATTTCGATTGCAAATCAATCAATTGAAAAAGAGGTAAATGTTTATTCGTCAGATTTGCAGCCTGTAAAAACAAAAATTAGAATTCAATATGAAATACCCGAAGCTTCTGTTAAAAATATTTTAGTTAATTTTAATGGAAATGTAGTTGATATATTTGTTATTCCTAAAGTCATTGAAGCTTTAAAAGAAATAACATCAACTAAAACCGCTGAAAATATCGTCAAACAAAGAGATGATATCAAAAAAAGAGTTTTAGAACTTTCAAAACAAAAGCTTAATAATTTAGTTAATTTAACTGATGTTGTTATTGAAGATACAGAACTTTCAGACTCATTAGAAAAAGCCATTGAATCAAAAATGATACAAGAGCAGGAAGCAGAGAAGTCAAAATTTCTACAAGAACAAGCCAAAATTGACGCACAAACAAAAATAATTAGGGCACAAGCCGAAGCAAAATCAGCAGAAATATTGGGCAAGGCTGTAAGCGATAATCCTAAAATCATTCAATTAGAAATGATTAAAAAATGGGATGGGCAGATGCCCCAAGTGGTAGATGGGAATAATAGTTTGATGTTGAATTTGAAGTAACTATTAAAGAATAAATAAAAACTTTTAAATAAAAAGGAATTAAATAAAATGACAATTACTACATACGAAGATATGAATATAATTCTTACTAAAAAGAAAAAAGATTTAATGAAGTTTTTAAAAGAAAAGAAATTAAATGAAGATAAGGAATTGTTAGATAAGCTTTCCGATATATTTAGATATTCTGAAGACACAGGTTTTAAATTAGCGACTGACAAAATGATTACATATTACGAGAACTATTCAACATTATTACAAGAGCAAATACATTGGTTTAAAGAAGGCAAAATATATAATGGATTTATTTATTTTGTGCATGACAATGATAATGGTAAGAATGCTAAAATACATTTTACAGTTTATAATAATGGCAATTTAACTGAAGAAATTGCAAATAAAATACAAGAAAAGGAAGGTAAACATCCTGCTGCTTATGGTTTCTATGACTTTAAGCAATCAAATGATGGTCAATTTTACACGTGGCACTGCAATAAGAATAGCGGTGATTAACAATAAAATGGAAGTAATCGGATTATTGTATTTAAAGGATAACTTTCATTGATAAAACGATAAAAAGTCTTTTATATTTTTGATAATAGACTAAAGTTTTCTATTTTTACGTAGTAAAACTAATTATTTAATAGTTATTTCTTTAAAATCAACGCATTTCTTAGGTTCTTCCCTAAGCCCCTTGCTCGGTGGCAGCGAGCCGCTCCGATTTTGGCTAGTTTTAGAATTTTTTTGCCCTAAACTTTTCCATAAAAAACAGCGTTTTAAACAAAAAGACCCCTTACCCCTAGGAGACACTATGCTACTAAACCAAAACGAGCTTTCTAAAAAATTAAACCTTTCAAAAAGCAGGATCTCGCAGCTAAAAAAAGAGGGGAGACTTAATGAAGCTATGGCGAGAGATCCAATCAATAATCAATTAAAATTTGATTATAAAAAGGTTTTAGTGGCTCTTTCTAAATCTGAAGACGATTATAACTCAAATAGTTTAGATACTAAACAGGGACTAAACTCAACTTCAGAAAAATGTTTAGATACTAATTTAGACCCTAAACTTTCTCTAAACTCTTTAAATATAAATAAAGAAAACTCTGAAGAAACAGAAGAAAACACTTTTAAAATTGATGATGCCGAATCTTACGATAAGGCACGCACTCGCAAAATGCAATATTCAGCAGAGCTTGAACGCTTGGAAGTTGAGGAACTAAGCGGTCGTTTAGTTGATGGGAATAAAGTCAAAAAAGTTTTTTATGAAATTGGTCGGCGAGTGAAAGAATCTCTTTTAAATATTCCAGATCGTTTAGCCTCTCAACTTGTTGCAATGAAGGATAGAAATGAGATTTATTATTTGTTACGTGAAGAAATAGAACTAGCATTAAGGGAACTTTCAAATGACGAATATAAATAATTCTTTTTATATTGAAGCGTTTAAACGTGGTTTAAAACCAACAAAACGAATTGATATTGATGAATGGTCAGAAGAAAATATTGTTTTATCTTCTGTTTCTTCGTCCAGCCCTGGGCTATATAGATTAAGCATTACGCCTTATTTACGTGAAATACTTAAACATTTATCTTGCAGTTCTAAATATCTTAAAGTAACAATTATGAAAGGAGCGCAATTAGGTTTTACAAATGCAGCTTGTAACTTCATTGGTTACTATGTAGATATATTGCCATCTCCTACAATGTACGTGTTACCATCTGTTCAACTTGCAGAAAAATTTTCTAAAACTAGATTAAAACCTATGTTTGAAAACTCTAAAACACTTAAGAGTAAAATCAAAGACTCAAGAGAAAGAGATTCAGGAAATACAATTTTAATGAAAGAATTTGAAGGGGGATATTTAGCGATATCAGGTGCAAACAGTGCTTCAAGTTTATGTTCTTTGCCTATAAAAAATCTTGTATTAGACGAAATAGATCGCATGCCTGACGATGTGGAAGGAGAAGGCTGCCCAATCGAATTAGCAACGCAAAGAACAAATACATTCCCAAATAAAAAAATTATTTTAATCTCAACACCTTCTCTTGGAGCTTCAAGATCTAAAATTAATAAATCTTATTTAGAAGGCGATCAAAGAAAATATTTTGTCCCTTGTCCACAGTGTGATTTTTATCAAACGTTAGAATTTGAACAATTAATGTGGGAGGAAGGCAAATATCATACTGTTAAATACGAATGTATTAGCTGCAAATATTTAATCGACGAACATCATAAAACTAAAATGTTAAATAAAGGCGAGTGGAGAGCTACGGCAATAAGCAAAGATCCTACTCATGTGAGTTACTTTATTAGTGGCCTTTATTCACCTGCTGGCTGGTTTAAATGGTGGGAGGCAGTTAAATTATATGAAGAATCTAAAAATGATATTAATAAATATAAAAGTTTTGTAAATACTGTTTTAGGACTTCCATTTGAAGAAACAGGCGAGATAATAGACTGGGAAAAGATATACAACAAAAGGGAAAGTTACGAAATAAATAAAGTACCACGTGGTGGGTTATTTTTAACCTGTGGCGTGGATGTTCAACATGATAGATTACATTGTGAAGTAGTAGCATGGGGTAGGAATAAAGAAAGTTGGTCTGTAGATTATCGCATTCTGTATGGTAAAACAGATCAAAAAGAAGTCTGGCAAGAGCTTTCTAAATTAGTTAATGAGGAATTTGAGATCGAAGGATCAAAATTAAAAATGAAGATAAGCAAGATGGGCATTGATGCTAGCGATGGCCATACTGCTTTTTATGTTTATTCATTTTGTCAGAATTTTAAATTTACTCATGTATTTCCTATACAGGGTAGAGACAAAATGACAGAATATTTTAACATTACACCTTTAAGAGAATTTAAAAAAACTGGGCATAAACTTTTAAAAGGAATTAAAATTTATAGGGTAAACGTTAACGCTTATAAGTCTGAACTTTTTGATTTTTTAAGCAAAGATAAATCAGAATTTTCTTTGATGATCGGTTATTGTCACTTTCCCAACTACCATGAAAGCTTTTTTAAAGAGTTAACTAGTGAATATGAATTAAAAGGTAAGTGGATAAAACAAAGAAGTAGAAACGAGGCTTTAGACTGTAGAGTTTACGCAAGAGCTTGCGCTTCTATATTTGGAATTGAACGATTTAAAGAAAGAGATTGGCAAAAATTAGAAGACAAACTTGAACTAAAACCTACAAATAACATTGCATTAGAAACTGAAAACAATGTTGTAAAAAGTGAAAGCTTAATAAATCGGGAAGTTCCAGCAGGAACTACAGCAACTAAATCAGTGGAAATAAAGAAAAAACCAGCTAAAAAAATACACTCTTGGCTACAAAATAGTTCAAGATTTTCTCATTGGTGAAGCTATGATTAACAAATTAGAAATAGGAAGATTTGAAGCTTATTTTAATATAATTAAACTAAGTTATTTTCATCAAAAGATGTTTTGTTTTACACAAATTGAACAAAGCTTTATAGAAAGTGATGCATATAAAGATATTATTTCAGATAAAACAGCATTAGAATATTTTGAAAAAATAAAAAATATAGCAAGTGATTTTGATTCTTTTGGATCTATTATTTATGGAAGTGATAAATACCCTAAAAAATTATTGAATTTAAAGGATAAGTTGTTTTTACTGTATTTCTTGGGTAACTATGAACTAATAAATAAGCCATCAATAGCCATTATTGGATCAAGAAATGCTAGTTTTAAAGGTTTAAAAAGAGCTTCAAAAATAACTAAAATATTAGTAAAAAATGGTTTTATAATTGTTTCAGGTTTAGCGGAAGGAATCGACACAACGGTACATAAAGCATGCATTGAAGAAAATGGTCAAACTATTGCAGTAATTGGAACACCTTTAAATCATTGTTATCCAGCAAGTAACAAATCTTTGATGCAAGAAATAGCAAAAAATCATCTATTAATTTCACAAATTCCCTTTATTAGATACAATAAAATGGAATTTGATCTTAGAAAAAAATTTTTTCCCGAAAGAAATAAAACAATGTCAGCTTTAGCCAATGCGACTTTAATTATTGAGGCAAGGGACAAATCAGGAACTCTTACGCAAGCTAGGGCTGCATTAGAACAAGGTAGGCCATTGTTTATATTAAATAATAATTTTGAGAACCCTAGTTTAGAGTGGCCGCATGAGTTTGAAGCTATGGGTGCAATACGTGTAAATAGGCTTGATGATATCCTGATCAACATCTCATATTAAAATAAAATAGACTTTTCATATTTGACAGCTTGATCTTTATCGCATGTCAATAATTCACATTTATATTTGTCTGCTAATTTTACAAATAAAGAATCAGCTCCTCTAGTTTTATACTTATAAATAATATCAAATACGTCTTCGTAATTATTATAACTATTATGTATATTAATAAGTGATTTTATTTCATCTATGTTTTCATTTAATTGTTTTTTATTTAGATTAAGTAATCTTGTAAAATAAGAAGCAATTTCTATTAAAATAAAATCTGGAGCAATAAACTCATACAAAGAGTCATAAAAATATTCTTTACATTTTTCGTGTTTTGGTTCAGTTGGAATCATTAAATTAATAAGAAAGCTAGTATCAACAACAACTTTTAAAATCATCCTCAAAATCTTCTTTCTTCTTTAATAAATTCATCTGAAGTAACTTCTTCTTTTTTGGATAAATCAATATTTTTAAAATGTTTCATAAACTTTTTTTTCTTTTCGAGAAGTTCTTTTTTTATAAGGTCATCATCTTTTTTAATTAAATATAAATTTCCGTTACTATCTGGTTTCACAATAAAAATAGTTCCTTTCGATATTTTAAGTTGCTCTCTTATTTCTTGTGGCAATCGTATGGATTCCCTTGAGTCGACGATAACTTCATATTCTTCTAGGTTTTTAACTGCATTCACTTAAAACCCCCTATATTTACAGTAGGTTAAATACTGCTTAAATATATATCAAAATATCAATTTTGTCAATGTATTTTATGTCAGAGACGATATAGTCAAATAAATTAATGTCATTTAATTAAAGCTATGATATTATTGATTAATTTAAAGAATCGTTTTAAGGCTGTTTTTAGCTCGTTTTTTAGGCTGGATAGGCTAAAGTATCCCCCATTTTCATTTTATTATTTTTCATTTTCTGAAATTACTATAATTTTATCTATAGGAATATACGCTATAAGATCGCAAAATATGCCTTTAGAATATTTGAAGCTTATACTATCATTATTCTTTTTTATCTCTTTTGCTTCATACAACTGACCAGTTAAATCCTTTATATAAAAAATTTTGTTTTTATTTTTTTCTTGCAATTTTATCATTTCATCAATAGTTAATTTAAAATCACCTTTTAATATCATTTTTCTTTTCCTTTCTCTATAATGTAGTTAATTTCGGTAAATAAACTTTGAAATTAAGCCATTTTGCAAATTTTTAAGTAAAAAAATTCCCTCCAAATAAGATTTTTGTTGGAGGATTTTTTTATGAAAAAAGAAGAAATCGAAGCAAGACTTGAAGCTTTAAATAATTCCATTTCTAAGTCAGTTCATTCAGTAAAATTTGATGATGGTAAAGAAGTTGTCTACAGATCTATTGAAGAAATGCTTAAAGCGAGACAACTTTTATTAAATGAATTAGCTAAAGTTTTAAATAAAAAAAATAATGGTTTCAAATACGCAATTTTTAATAAAGGAGTCTAAATATAATGGGCTTCTTTACGCCAGTTGAAAATAAAAAAAAGGAAATAATTAAAAGTAATAATGCTTTAAGAAGATACGAAGGTGCAACTAAATCAGATCGTTACAAAAATTGGAATTTAAATAGTAATAATTTAATAAATGACAGGGTTTTAGGGTTAGAAATATTAAGAGCTAGATCAAGGGATCTAGTTAAAAATGACGGCTATTCAAAACACGGGTTAGAATCTATCCAAGCTAATACTGTAGGAACTGGTATAACTGGTGAAATAATAAATTCAAAAACAGGAAAACCAAATAAAAAAGTTCAAGGAATTTGGAACACATTTATTGAATCAAAAAATTTTGATGCTGAAAGAATGTTAAATTTCAACGGTATGCAAGCATTAGTCATGAAAGAAATTGCTGAATCTGGCGAATGTTTTTTTAGAAAATTTCCCAATAAATATTACAATAAAAATATTCCTTTTGAAATTAAACTTATACAAAGTGAATTAATAGATCTAAATAAAGATACAACAATGTTCATAACAGATGTTGATTCTGAAGTGATTAGTCAAGGTGTTCATTTTAATGAACGAGGAAGACGTTTAGGTTTCTACTTAAAAAATAAATTTAACAATTTTAATCTAAATAGTAAATTTATTCCATACGAAGAAATGAGACAAGTTTTTAATCTGATAGATATTTCACAAGTTCACGGTATCCCTTGGCTTGCTCCTGTTATGTTAGATATAAAAGATCTATCTGATTATCAACATGCCGAACTAATCCGACGCAAAATTGCTTCTTTATATACTGCATTTATTCACGATATTGATGGAAATAGTCCTACGGATAACGAGGAAGATCCTGATGGAAATCAAAGCGTAGAGATGATGCCTGGTCTGACGGTAGAATTACCAGCAGGACGCACCGTTACTTTATCAAAACCACCAACTGTTACAGGTCACGAGTCATTTTGTGCGTCTTATTTAAAGAAAATTGCATGCGGTTTAGGTGTTACATATGAAGTTTTAAGCGGTGATTTATCGCAAGTAAATTTTTCTAGCGGACGAATGGGCTGGTTAGAATATTATCGCAATATTGAATTATGGCGTTGGAAAACAATAATACCATTGTTTTGTGAACCAATATTTGAATGGTTTTTACAATCTATAAATATGTATCATGGTATTGACACATCAAATTTAAAAATAAATTGGACACCTCCAAGAAGAGAAATGATTGACCCACTTAAAGAAGTTCAAGCGGATATCATGAAAATTAGAAACGGTTTTTGTTCTCTTGACGAAATCCACCGAGAATATGGCCAAAATAGTGCTGACGTTTTGCAAAAAATTAAGCACATATTTGATGAGTTAAATAATATGGGAATAGTACTTGATTGCGATCCAAGTAAAACAACACAAAATGGGTCATTAAATATTTCTAGGAGTAAGAAAAGTGACAAAGAATAAACCAGATTATAACATTCGGGCATTGCCTTTTCAATATTCTAAAATAGACAAAGAAAATAGAACTATTGAACTTATAGCTTCTACAGGTGCGAAGTTTTTAAGATCAAATTGGCTTAGTGAACCTGTTTATGAAGAACTTGAAATCTCAGAAAGAGCCGTAGATCAATCCCGTTTTTTATCCCGTGCGCCAGTATTAAAAGATCACAATATATATTCAGTAGATAATCAAGTTGGAGTTATTTTAAGATCTTGGATCGATAATGGAAATTTAAAAGTAGAAATTAAATTCTCTCAACGTGAGAATGTTAGAGATTTTTTTACTGATGTTTCAGATGGCATTTATTGCAATGTATCTATTGGATACAGAATAAATAAAGTTGAAATATTTAAAAGAGATGGTGAAGATTATGAAACTGTTAAAGTAACAAATTTTACACCTCATGAACTTTCTTTTGTAACTGTACCTGTTGATTTTAAAGCTGGTGTTCGCTCGTTAGATGATGATTATGTCCCTCAAATTATTTTACAACATAGGAGTTTATTAATGTCTGATAATCAAAACGCAACTAATTCTCAAACTGTTTCTAATTCTGTTACTGCTTCTGAGCCTGATAATTCTGTAAGATCAAATCCAGATCCAGAGCATATAAGTTCACAAGTAAAAGAATTATCCAAAAAAGATATTATGGAAATTAACCGCATTTGTTCTGAAGCACTTTTAGATTTGAATAGAGCAAATGAGATTATAAATTCTGTAAATAGTTTAGAAGACGCTAAGGTAAGAGTATCTGAAATTATTTTAGAAGATTTTAAAAATAGAAATTCTAAAATGAAACATACGCCAAATATTTCAATTGGCACAGATGAAAATCAACACATTAGATCGGGAATTGAAAACGCATTAAATTGTAGAATTATTCAAAAGTATGACAATTTAAATGATAACGGTAAAAGATTTATGTACTTATCTTTGGCTGAAATGGCAAGAATGCTTGTAAGAAATGGTGAACTTTATAACAAAGTAGAACTTTACCAAAGAGCTATTACATCTACAGATTTGCCTTTAATATTGACAAATATTGGTGATAGAATTTTAAAAGAAAGATACAGAGCAATTGAAAAAACATATCAAAATATTGTCAGAGAACGAGAAGTAAAAGATTTAAATATTCAAACTGAATTGGAAATAGGTTCATTTAGAGAATTAGATGATCTTGGAGAATTAGAAGAATACACAGGCGTATCATTTGGCGAAAGTGCAGAAACTTATAAAACAGCAAAGCATGGTAACAAATTTTCTTTTAGTGAAGAATTATTTATTAACGACAGACTAGATGCGTTAAAAGATATATTTGCAATGTTTGCCGAATCAACTGAAAGAAAATTATCTACTCTTGTATATAATAATTTTACAATAAATAAGTTAAAAGATGATAAACCTTTATTTCATAAAGATAGAAAAAATATTTCAGTAGAAAATGCTAATAAATTATTTTGTGATGATGTAATTACAGAAGCTCTTATGTTTTTATCCCAACAAGAGGATGTTGATAAAACAAAAATTAAAATAAATAGATATAAATATATTTATACTACTACCGCAAATTATCCTATTATTAAGCGTGTATTAGCACAAATATCACCGACTAAAAGGGAAGATGTAAATATTTATGGTGGCATGTTTGGCGAGCCAATTATAGAAGATAGATTAATGGCATTAGGAAGAAATGCTACAATATTTGTTTGCGATCCTAATGAAGTATCAGGAATAGTTTTATCTCATTTGCAAGGTTTAAAAGAGCCTCAAATATTGAGAATCGACGAACCTTTAAAAAATGCCGTTACTTTTACTTGCAAAATGTTTGGTGGTGCAAAGGCTATAGGTTACAAAGGGTTCTTTTTACATAATCCTAATATAACAAAACCATAAAAACCAACTACATAAAAAATAGTTGGTAAATATTTTTTAACTTAAATTATAAAGGATTTTATCATGCGTAATTACAAAGCCGAAGCGAATAATTTTGCAGTATTTGCACCTAATGATTTAATTGGTGGGGAATTATTTGCACTTGGAAGTTTAATTTTAATCAGTGCCATTAATGTAAAAAAAGGTGAGCGTGTAACTGCTATTACATCAGGGATTTATCAGTTTCAAATTGCTGGCGATTTTACTATTGGGCAAATGGCTTACTTTTCTTCTACAAATAAAACTATCTCTACTAAAAAAGAAGCTGGTTCTTATCCAATTGGCTACACGCTAGATGCTGGTAGCAATGAATACTCAAGGGTTCTTTTTTCTTCATTTATTCCTAGTGGAGCATAAACTTGTCTAAATCATCAAATGAATGGGACGATTTAATATTAGACGCTACAAAAGAAATAACAGAAGTTTTTAAAGAAGAAATTAGTTTTTATTTAAAGGACAATACAGTTAAAAACATTGATTGTATTGTCCAATTTTATGAAAACAGATTTTCAAAAAAGAATTATTCTACTGTTATAGATTATAGTCTAATTTTAAATATTCCAAATAATATAGAAATAAATAGAAAAGAAATTAGCTATATAGAATACAAAGGCAACAAGTACTTAATACATGAAAAAATCTACAGCAATGAAGGTTTCACTAAATTATATTTAAAGAAGGATAAAAACTAATATGTCACATAAAAGATTTGAAATAAAAAAACTTGTAAAATCTAAATTATTAAATAACACACTATGCAAAGAAAGGGTATATACTCATAATTTTATTACATTTGATAGTGATCATGATTATCCTATTATTGGCATGCACATAACAAGTGAAGAAAAAATTGAGGATATTTACCCAAAAGGTTCTACAAGACAAGCTGAAATTAATTTTATTATTTATAATCAATTAGACCTTGAAAATTTAATTGATGACAATGTTAGTGACACAGTTGCCAACCAAATTGAAGAGCAAATTGAAAATATTAAATCAAAAGAATTTGAATTTAAATATATTAAAACCAGTTATGATGCTGCAAATTCAGAAACTATAAACAATAACGAATTTACAGTTTTAACTTATAGTGTGAATTATGTTGCAGCCGTAAAGTATGATGACCCAACAAATTAATAAGGGGATGTTCAATGATATTCAACTCTATCACAGATTCTAATTTGCCTTTAATGAGTGCGGAATTTGATAACTCGTTAGCAAATACAAAACAACTGGGTTTCAAAAGTTTATTAATAGGTTTTAAAAACAATATAGGAAAAGCAAATCTATCAAAAATTTATGAAATCACATCGGAAAAACAAGCCGCTGATTTATTTGGAATAGGTTCTAATTTATTTCAGCAATATAAAATTTACAGAAAAAACGATAAGAAAATTGATGTCTATTGTATTGCAGTAAGTGAAGGCGATAAAGAAGCAAGTTGTAATATTAATTTTGACGTTGAAGACCCAGCAAAGCCTATTGGCGATGGTGTCATTTCACTTATTTGTTTTGGTGAAATAATCAATGTTACTATAAATTCAACAAAAGATTTAAAAGAAATATGCACTGCTATAGCTAAAGAAATTTCTGATAACATTGAAATACCCGTTACATGCACACTAGATCAAACAAAACCTAATTCTATTTTGTTAAAAACTAGTCATAAATCATCTATATATAATGATTATCCTATTTACTTAAATGGTTTTGAAGATAAGCCCTTACCATCTAATTTAAAAATTAATTTTCTTGATAAGGATAATTTAATAGTTACTAAATTTTCTGGAGCGGCTAAGGAATCTTTAGAAGATATTGAAGCGTTATTTAAAAAGGAAATTAAAGACAATAAATTTAATCTAATTATAACGCCATTTTTTAGCTATGAATTTAATGTATTAATGTCTGAAATTTTAAAAAACCGCTGGGCTTCAACTTCACAATTAGATGGGTTGTTATTGGAAACCATAAACAAAGAAGATTCTAACGATAAAATATTTAAAAATAATTTAGAAAATATTAATTGTGAAGCAATTATCCCTTTAAATTATGCAAATAGTGTTACACCTTCTTATTTAATAAATGCAGCGGCAGGATCAAAAATTGCTTTACATAGTTCTATTAATCCTTCTACGCCATTGCAATATATTGAATTAGTTGGAGTCAAGCCGCCATTCCAAAGTAACAGAATGGATTTCGAGACTAGAAATTTTCTTATTTCTAAAGGTGTTGGATCAATAACCACAATAGGAAATACTCCAACAATTGAAAGGGTTGTTACTTCATTTAAAAGAAACGAAGCAGGGATTCCAGATGATAGTTATCAATCTGCAGAAACTATGTTTATTCTTTCATATTTAAGAACAGATTTTAATCAATATTTTTGGTCAAAGTATCACAGGCACAACTTAGCTGAAAACGAAAACAATTTAAATCCATCACTAAATATTTTAACTCCAAACCTAGCTAAGTGTGAAGTTATAGCCTGTTTTATAAAGTGGGAAAGCGATGGACTTGTTCAATGTTTAGATGATTTTGTTGATAATTTAATTATCGAATTGAATAAAGGAAATAAGAGACGTCTTGATATCATGATGTCACCAACGCTAATCAAACAATTGTTACAAGTGGCTGTTAAAATTAAATTTAAGTAAGGAGTTTTTAGCATGGCAGATAGCAATTTATTAGGTGGATGGATCACCTTAAAATACAATGGACGAGGTTTACACTGTGAAGGTGAATTTAAATATGGTGGAATAGGTGCTTTAAGATCAGCACAAAAAGGAACTAATTACGTAGTTGGTTACACTGAAGAACCGCAAGTTCCTTTCATTGAGGGTAACATTTTTTTAAAAGATGTGACTTTGCAAGAAATAACAAAAATTAAAGATGCAACTGTTACTCTTGAATTAGTTAACGGTAATATATTTACCTTATATAACGCTTGGACAGTAAACGACAAGGGAGGGGAGGCTTCAAGTAAAGATTCCAAAGCTGCAATTAAGTTTGAAGGCATGCGAGGAATGCTAGTAAAAACTAACTAATATTTATATAAATTTATATTGATTGAATTAAAAAGTATTTAAATTTTAAACCTGTTTTTAGGAGACGAAAATGGAAAACAATAAAAATATCGAAAACAATAACAATAAATTAATTTTAATTAAACCTTTAATTAATCCAGCAGAAAAAGAACCAAATAACATAGTTAACGAGCTTATATTTCAAGAGCTAGTTGTTTCTGATTTTATTAAATATAGTCAAACAGATTTTGTTAAAGTTGAATTTGTTATTGATATGCTGGTTAGATTAACGGGATATCCGAAATCAATGTTTAGTAATATGGGCGCAGAAGATTTTATGGAATGTTCTATGAAAATAAATAGTTTTTTCGGGTTTGTCCCAAACAGTTAAAGAAAGTCATTGGTTCTTTGATTATAAATTGCCATTGGAGACCAAATGATTTTGAAAATTTAACACTTGAAAAGCTGCAATATTATTTAGAAAGTATTAAGGAATATCAGGATGAGCAAACAAGAGCTAACGATTGATATAAAAGCTATAGATGGGTTTAGCAAAGTTTTTAAAAACATGGAAAGCCCATTGAATAGCTTTATGTCTCAGATGAAAAATCTTGACCAAAATACTAATTTTGACAAGTTGAAATTAAATCTTGATAGTGTTTCAAAATATTTTTTAAAACTTTCTAAAGATCTCGATAATGCGACTAACAACAATAAAAAAAGATGGGCTGATTTTAATAAATCTTTATTCAATGGTTTCAATGAAATTACAAGACCTTTTGATGCAATCAATGGCAAATTGGGAAATGTTTTTAATTCGGGTTTATTTCTTGCCGATGATTTTAATACGAATTTAAATCGAATAGCTAACATAACTCATATAGAACACGACCATGAAAAAATTAAAGCTTTAAAAAATGATGCTGAGGAAGCCGCAAAATTTATAGGCGATTCAACCGCAAATTTTAGTAGCATGATGTACACAGCAGCTAAAAATGCCGTAACCACTAAACAGGGTTTAATTGACGCTTCTCTAGCTGCAACAACGATGGCAAAAGATCTCCAAATGGATTCGCATTTAGCGATGGAAGGCGTTGTTAATTTTACGCATGCGTACGGTGAAGGCGAAGATAAATTTAATAAATACGCTGATTTATTGGTTTGGATGAAAGAAAAATCAGGGTCAAACATGGATCAAATTATTGATGCAATGTCTAAAGCTGCACCTGTAAGTAAAAATTTTAATATAAAAGAAACTGAACTAGCCGCAATGTACACGCAAATGTCTTTAGGTGGAATCCGCGGCGGTGTAGCAGCAACGGCAATAAAAAATTTCTTTTTTGGGACACAAGATCCTAATGCAATTTTAAAGAAAGCAAATGCAGATCCCGAATATGCGGAAAAATTAAAAGATCAAGGAATAATGGAAACACTTGATTCTACACGCCTAAAAAAATGGGGTGGGGCAGTCGCTAAATTAGGTCTAGATAAAAATCAGCTTTATGATAAGCAAGGAAATTTACAATTATTTAATTATTTAATCCCTAAATTGCAAGAAGCGCAACAGAAACTAACAACGAAAGATTTTAACCAAAACCTGAGATACATGTTTGGTCGAGAAGGGTTCTCAGGAATTGCAAAATTAGTTTCTCTACCTAAAGATCAAAATGGTTTTTCTGCACAAAAAGCATTAGCTGAAATGCAGGAATATGAAGGTAAAAGAATGCAACAATTTAAAATTTACCGTAATTCTTACAGAGGTAAATTAGATGTGTTGTCTTCAAGTATGGATACTTTTAAGGAAAAATTAGCAAATAGTGGAGTGTTAGATCTTGCAATTAAATTAGTAGATAAACTTGGGAATGCAGTAATAAAAATTAGTGACTTTTTTAAAGAAAATCCAGCAATGTTAAAATGGGTTGCAGGTTTTGGTGTGTTTTTAATTGCTGGGTTTAAATTTTTAGGATTTATGGCAAACTTGGGCAACGCAATCTTTGCATTTAAAAAAGTTGGTGAATTTATTAGTTTGATAGCGACAACTAAAATTGGTGGAGCACTCATAAGATGTGGACTTGCAGTTTCTAAATTTATTTATAAATGGAGTATGTTAAAATTTGTTGTTTCTCTTTTATCTAAATTAGGAAATTTTCTTATTTTTGCTGGTAGAGCTTTAGCAGTATTTGCAATATCAAACCCATTTACTGCTATTATTGCAGGATCTGCTTTAGTTGCATATTTAGTTTATAAAAATTATGACTTAATTTGTGACGTTTTTAGTTCAATTTGGGAGTGGATTAAAAAAATATTTTCTTTCGGTTTTGATTCTATAGTTTATTTATACAAAAAAATTAAAGGTCTTATTTTGAATAGTGATGAAATAAAAATGCCTGATGCTATTGATATCACTAAAACTGAAATACAAAAAATCGAGCCTGTACAATTATACATCCCAAAAAGCCAGCAAGAAATTACGCAACTTACTAATAAATCAATAATAGATATTAATTTTAAAAATGCACCTAAAGATTTAATTGTATCATCATCTTCTAAAGGTGAAAATAAACCTAAATTAAATATAACTAATATGGGTCATCAAGATCTCGCTTATGAATAGGATAGGATTTTTTTATGTTTGAAAATAAATTTGAACCTTTTGAGCAAGATCTTGAGCCAGCAAGTTTTTTGGGAATTAATTTTGAGGTTGAAAGCCATAATAGTGAGTTTGGCCATAGAAGTTCATCAAAATCATTCCCATTTAAAAATACTTTTGTCATTCAAAAATTTGGTAAAATGCAATCAAGTACTAAAGTTAAAGGCTTTATAATTGGTAAAAGTGTTTTTAAAATAAGAGATCAATTAAAAAAATATGTAGAAGATGGAACAGAAGGAGAACTAATCCACCCGTTTTTAGGTCGTCTTATTGTTTATTGTCAAAAGCTTACAGTTAGTGAGGAAGTAAATAAAAAAGGCAAATGTGCAATTGAATTTGAATTCGTTGAATCCAGTAAAGAAATACCATTAAAACCAAAAATAAATAATAAAGCTTTAGTAGAAAGCTCAGCTAAAAATGCGAAACTTGATGCTTTAAAAGCATTTAAGGAAGCTTACGGCTTTGTAAAAGACTTAGTACAAGAAACAGCAAACAGAATAAATGATGCTCAACAAGCAATTGAATATGTTGTTGACTCTGTTAGAGAAGTTGAAGGTTTTATAGCTTCTGTAGCACAGCTTGGAACAGATTTTACATATTTAGTTTATAATGCAAAAAGCATGATAGATCGTGTTGCAAATATTCCTAATTTTACAGCAAATTTAATTGATGGCGTATTAGAATCTTTTAATCGTTTGTTAAATAATTCAGAGGCTACAAAAGCAGTTCCTCAAGCTGTTTCCATGTTAGTTTTACCCAATATGATGCTTGGGACAAAAGAAAAAAATACAAATAATAAAATTGATAAAGCAACAGAATCTAAAGAAATATTTCAGCATTATGAAAACATTTACAATAAAAAGATTCCGAAAAGTGAAAATGATTCAAATATAAAAGAAATTGAAAAGCTTATGCAAACTCATGTTGTTGCATCGGCTTGTAGTTTTGCTGTTTCAGATGCAACATTTATTAATATTAATGAAGCTAATAAAATAAGAGATAAATTAGTAAATAAATTAGATCAATTAATGAGCGACAGCACAATTTCAAATGAAGTTTTTAAATCATTATATGAGTTAAGAATAAATACATATAATGCTTTAAGTTCAATTGCTGGTGAAATTCCAACCATTAATAAATATGAAATTAAAGAAGACCAGACAATTTATAACTTCTGTTTTGAGAATTTTGAAACATTAAATAACATAGATGATATTGTTTACCTCAATAATATTAAAAATCCTTTATTTTTAAATGAAGGTGATTTTATTGAGGTAATAACTGATGATAAAACTACAAGCTAATAACTACATATTTGAAAATTGGTTTAATGTTAAAGTTACCCGTTCCCTTTCTGCTATATCTGGAAAATTTGAAATATCATACACTGCAAATATAAATGACCCTAATAATCCAACTGAATATTTAAGTAACGGTGATTTATGTTCACTACTTTATAAAGATATACCATTAATTACAGGTTATATTGACGAAGTAAATAGCTCTATTGAAGATAATTCAATAAGTTTTAGTGTTACGGGTAGAGACAAAACAGGTGATTTGGTTGATTCTGCTAATATTAAAAATACTAGATTATTTAAAAATATTTCACTGAAAGCAATGGCCGAGGAACTAGCAAATCCTTTTGATATAAAAGTTTCTGATAAATCAACAAAAAGTAATTCAATAATTAAAAACGTTTCGTTACAAACTAATGAAACAGTTTGGGAATCAATTTCTAAATTAGCAAAGTATCAAGGCGTACTAGCCTATCCTGATAGAGAAGGAGGGATTATTTTTTCTGATGTTTCAGAAACCATTGTAACATCATTAAAACAAGGTGATAAAATTAGTTCACTTAATTACTCTCAAAAAGATTCCGAAAAGTTTCAATCCTATAAATTATATATAAATGTTGGAAGCCCAAAGAATAAACATAAAAAAGAAGTGGCTGAAGTATTTGATAATAGTGTTAAACGTCCACGTTTAAAATTAATTGCTTCAACTAAACAAATTAGTAAAGAGGAAGCTTTAGAACGTGCAAAATGGGAGATGGGCAAACAAATTGCTAAGGCTTTTACTTTAAATATTAGCGTGCCATCTTGGGAAGATGAAAACAATAATTTATGGGATATTAACACATTAGTGCATGTTGATTATCCTGTATTTAAATTAAAAGGTGATTTTTTAGTTGAAGAAACAGCTTTTATATTTGATGAAAATGGCTTTAAGACAGATTTAAAACTAGTAATTAAAGATTCATACAAGCCCGAAGAAAAAAGAAATTCAACTAAAATAGGCGAGGAAATGGAAGTCTAATGCAAGATTTAATTAAAAAAATTACAAACCCATTATATGAAAGAATTATTTCTATTATTTCTTTATGCACAATTAACAAAGTGAATGATGAAACAAATACACAGACGGCACAAGGAGAACTCTACTCAGGTGAAATCAGAGAAGATCTTGAACGCTGGCAAAATTATGGAATGACAAGCAACCCTCCAAATAATTCTGAGGGTATTTGTTTCTCTTTAGGTGGAGAAAGAGAAGCTAATTTTATTTTAGCCGTAGAAGATAAAGATTCTCGACCGACAGGTTTAAAAACGGGTGAGGTTTGTTTCTACACAATTGAAAAAGATCATATTCATTTTAAACAAGGAAACCAAATAGAAATTAAAACAAAAAACTTGGACGTTCAAAGCGAGAATAAAATAGTATTTTCAACAAGTGAATTTATTATAAGCTCAGATTCAATTTTTAAATTAGAGACAAATAAAACCCAAATTAGAACGGATAAGTTTGCTGTTAAAAACGATTCAGGAGAATTGATTCAAATTTTATCACAACTTTGTTTAGTATTAGCAACAACAACAACAAATACATTAATGGGTGCCATGCCGCTTAATAGTGCCACTCAAATTGCAGAATTAAAAGCGAAATTAGATACATTTAAATAAGGAAATTAAAAAGATGATGGAAAGTAAAACATTAGCCAATATGATTATAGAAGCAATTGAAAAAACAAAATCGACAGAAAAAAAAGAACAATGGGAGGCCATTTCAGAAGCTATTGTTAAGTTTTTGAAAACAAATGTTGATGTTATACCTACTAGTTTTGCAGCCCCATCAGGTGGTGGAGCTGTTACAGGCAAAGGAAATTTACAATAATGAAAGATTTAATATTTAAGTACGATCCAATACAAAAATGTTTTGATTTAGATATTGAAAATGTAATTGGAGATTCTCTAGAGTCTAAAATTTGCATGCTTTTATTTACAGATGCACAGTGTGAAAATTATGAATTACCAGCACAAGAGCCATCTAAAAAAGGATTTTGGGCAAACCCATTTGATAAAACAAACATGGGTTCAAAACTTTGGTTAATAAAAAGAGCAAAGAAAACTAAAAATATTTTAAACGATATTAACTCTTACTGCATGCAAGCTTTAGAGCCATTAAAACAAGATAGTATTGTTTCAAATTTTGAAATTAACTCGCACTTTGAAAATAATTCCGTAATTGTAAATATAGATATTTATACTCACCAAGGGAAAAAAGAAAAATTATTTTTTAGCTTTGGTGATGACAATGAGTTACAAAATTCCAACATTCAAAGAACTAGTTGAAAAAATTGAACTAGATTTTTATTCACGATTTGAAAATAACACAAAGGTATCTCTATATTCTGTAATAAAGGTTTTATCCCGTATTATTGCAGGTGTTGCATACCCAATTTATTTATTTATTAGATGGATCATTCAACAAATTTTCCCTGACAAATCAGAAGAAACTTATTTCACAAGATGGGCTAATATTTATAATGTGCAAAGGAAAAAAGCTTCATATAGTCAGGGAATAGTTGAATTTAATGGGTTATCTGGCTCTAAAATTCCAGCTTACACAAAAATACAAACAGAAAATAATTTAATATTTCAGACAACTGAAGACGGTTTCATCGGTGATAATGGCGTTTGTAATATCCCAATTTATTCAATGCAGGCAGGGAATAATTATAATTTAAAACCATTTACTAAATTAAATTTAATTTCACCTATAAAAAATGTTAATTTTGACGTTATTTTAAATCATAATGGAACATTTGGCGGATCAGATCTTGAAGATCTTGAACTTTGGCGGCAACGGTTTTTATTACGCTTAAGGAATCCGCCATGTGCAGGAAATAAAAAAGACTACGAAAATTGGGCGCTAGAATTACCCGAAGTTACACGAGCATGGTGCTTACCAAATTTTCCAACTCTTGGAACTGTAGGGCTTACATATGTTAAGGATAATAATGAAAATATCTTGCCAAATAAAGAAGAAATTGAAAAAAATAAAAGTATTATTTTAGCTAAAATGCCAATTGAGGCAAAGCTTAATTTATTTATATTAAATCCATTGCCTGTAGATTTTGAAATTAAATTAAAAAATAATACTCTTGAAAATCAAAAGAAAATTAACACAATTTTAAATAATGTAATTAAATCATCTGGTGAGCCTGATAAGACAATAAATTTTTATCAATTTATTGTCGCTATCCAACAAAATCAGTTTAGCACAAGTGATTTTAGCATTTTAAAACCTAATGAAGATATCAAAGCTACAAACGTACAAATACATATTTTAGGTGAAGTTAAATTTTCAACTATGGGTTAATTATGGCTAATGTTAAAACTTTTATAAAAAAACTATTGCCTACAGGGATATATTGGCAAGGGAAAACATTTTTAAAATTAATTGATGGAATAGCGCAAGCTTTTGATGATGTTTTAAAATGTTGTGATGATATTTTACTAGAAACATTCCCATTAACAGCAAGTCAAACAATAGAGGAATGGGAAAATCTTTTAGAGATACCACATACCAATGCTAGTTTAGAAAAAAGACGATTAGCAATAGCAGCAAAGTTTGCAGCTATTGGAGGCAATAATTATGAATATTTTCTAATGCTAGCTAGAGCTATGGATAATCAAGCGGAGATTTTAAGGTTTAAAGGTAGAGAATTTATAGCAGGTTTAAGCAGGGCAGGAGATAGTTTAGGTCACGGAGAAAATGAAAGATTTAAAGTGATTTTCGCATTCTCAAATTCTGAAAATAGAAATACAATTATTAAAACATTAGAATACTCTAAACCTGCCCATTTAATTTTTATCTATAAATTTAGAGGTTAAAATGCAAAGAATAGAAGGTGCAACAGCAACTAAAGATAACAAATTTACAGAAGGAAGCATTGAAGATAACACATCAGGGACAATAGTTACAGCTGATTTTTTAAATGCAATACAAGAGGAAATTTGTAACGTAATTGAACATGATGGCGTTAAATTAGATAAAAATGATAACAAACAGTTAAATAATGTAATTGAAAAAAGAATAAACGTAGTCAGTGAAGCCATTAAAATTAGTCACTCTGCATTACTAAATTACTATAATTCATTAAAATATTATCTAGATAACACAACAGAAATTGCAAAGAAAATAAAAAATACTATTTCGTCTGATGATAATAATTCAAATATTGTTGCAGATAGCAAATCAATTAATTTAAAATCTAGTGTAATTAATTTTGTAGCAGATAGTTTAAAATGGGATAAAAAAGCGAGTGATCCAAAAGATTTAGTTAATAAAGAATATTTAGATTTTAGGAGTTTAAGATATTTAGCTTTTATAAGTAATTGGAGTTCAATAACATTAAGATATGTTAACAAAGATTCAAATTACGATGCAATAAAAAATGTTTTTGAAAGAGAATACAATAACGGTAGAATATACTTTAAAAGAGAAGGAGATGGTTTAGCTAATAGTTTTTTTAAATCTAATAATTCAATTGTTTCTTATAATAATAATAAAAATGGATTAGTTTTAAATAAAGATGGTTATTATTTATTTAATGTAACCATTGATCTTTATGAGCCTAGTCATTTCAGTAGTCCATTTAATAGAGATTCTACTAGTGATTTTGATTTACAGTTTACGATGATATTATTAATTAATAAAGCAAATAGTGACTATATCGATAATATAATAAAAGATAGATATAAAATGTCCTCTTATTTGCCATTAAAATCAAGATCAAATTTAAATACTACAAAAGGAAATAAAGAAGTTGGGGATCATTTTCAATATTCACTAAATCTTTTTGCTAAAGCAAAAAAAGATGAAGAATTTTCTATCGCATTAAGGATAGATAGTGATTATGAGCATAGATATTCATATGTTTCAATAAACTATATTGTTGATGTAAAAGTAGAATATTTCGAAGACAATGATAATAAAAATTAAATAAAAAGGATATAAAATAAATGAGATCAGCTTTTAGTTATTATGGTGGAAAATCAAGACTTGCTAATAAAATTATAGAATTTATTCCAAATCATATAAGTTACATTGAACCTTTTTGCGGTGCTGCAAGCGTATTATTTGGTAAAAATTTTATTAATCATTCAAACTATGTTGAGGTTTTGAATGACAATAATAGTTACTTGATTAATTTTTATAAAGTTTTAATTGATAAAAAAGAGCAATTAATCGTAAGACTTGAAAATACCCCTTATTCTCGTGAAATATTTTACGAATCTAAAGAGATTTGGCGCAATCAAAAAGATTATAATGATATTGATCTAGCGTGGAGTTTCTTTACTCATATAGAACAAGCATTTGGCAGTAAATTAAATGCAGGTTGGGGAATAAGTAGAAATTACGCAACAAATAAAAGTTTTCACAATAAAGTTATCGAATTAAATTCTATAGTAGATCGTTTAAAAAATGTATACATTGAGAATTTAGATGCGCTGGATTGCATTAATAAATGGGATATTGAAGGAGGATTTTTTTACGTAGATCCTCCCTATGTCGGCACAGATTGCGGTCATTATAGTGGTTATAAAGAAGAAAATTTTAAAGAGCTTATTTATACTTTAAAGCATTGCAAATCATCTTTTATATTATCATCGTATGAAAATGAATTATTACCTAATAGTTGGAAAAAAGAATACATAGAACACGAATGTATTATAAATAAAAAGAGAATTGAAGATACAAAAAGATTAGAAGTTTTGTCTTATGTTGATCGATCTAAATTAATTAAAAGCCCTAAAGCTAAAGAATATGCAAAACGTTTTGGGGAACTCATAAGAAAGGTTTAAATATGTTAAAACTTGTAGATGAAATTTATGAAACAAAAGATCCAATAGTAATTGGTAAAGATATGATTTTTGATTCTAAAGCAGCAAAACTTTTTATAAAAAAAGATTTAAAATTAAAAGTAAATATTTCAACAAAATTTAAAAAGATTCCTCAAAAAACTTTTATTACTATTACAAAAGTTAAAAAAAAAGAAGATATTTATAAAATAAGCGACTATTTAAATTTTAGATTTGATTTAAAAAAATTTGTAATTGATTTTAAAGAGCACGGAATCCAATCTTGTATCCCCTAATCATTTAGACAAATAAAAAAGCCCTCGGCAAAGCGGAGGGCTATCTCTTTCTACACTTTATGGTAGATGAGCTATCATTAAAATATTTCAGAAAAAATAAAATAGCAAGAAAAATTGTGCAGTCTATAGACTGCAAGAAATTTTCTAAAAAGGGTCAAGAGAAAATGCGAAAAAATATAACAATATCATTCAGTAATGATAACCCCTATTATGTTCGATGAAATATAATAATAATACGGTTGTGTGATATATGCTTAAAAGTGTGGCTAGTGCGTTTTTTACACGAATACGGGTCAAGAAATTTAAAGAAAGATTTTTTATGACGTGCATAGAAGACGGTTTTTTCTACGGGTTTCGCTCTTATTTAGAAACAAAATCAAACCGTTTTAAAACCTATTTTAACGGTAAATACCATTTAACTTATCGATTAATATGGGAAAAGTATAAAGGAAAGATTCCAAAAGGAATGCAAATAAACCATAAATGTGGAAATTCCAGATGCTTGAACTTGTCCCATCTTTATATTGGGACACAAAAAGACAATATGAACGATAGAATACTTCATGGCAAAACTAATAAAGGTAAAAAATTTCCTTCAAAAACAAAGCATTATTACAAGTTAAATCCTCAAATATATCAAGAAATTAGAAATAAATATTTTATTGAAAAAGGTTATACTCAAAGGTTTTTAGCGAAAGAATATCAAGTAAGCCAAGTTCTTATTAGTAAAATTTTAAATAATAAAATCCCTAGGGAAACTTAGGGCTTTTTTCTTTTTAAATATTCAATATTTTCACTTATTATTTTTTTATCACTTTCACACAAATTGTTAAAATCAACACTACAGTAAAAATCAATATCTTTTTTATCTGTAAGATATTCATATGAAACGTCAAAGAATTTGGCTAATTTTTTAGCCATAGGGTAAGAGAGCTGTCTTACTTCATTCTCAAATTCTTTGATTGAATTTAAATTTATGCCTGATAATTTACTAAATTCCTCTTGTGAAAGCCCTTTTTTTTCTCTTAAAAATTTTATTTTCACTGTCATTTTAATATCTCCTTAATCAACTAAAATATAATATATTAATAGATTACTATTTACAAATAAATACAAATGATTTAAAGTAACATTTTATTTAATTGGAGGATATTTATATGGCAGATATTATTAGAATACAATTGAGTGATGGTAATTATTATTATTTAAATTTAGATAATGTAATTAATATTTTTTTTAAAGACGAAGATAAAACTGTAATTATAGATAATATATCAGGTAGTAATACTATTAAAAATAATGAAAAAGAAGGATACGATACACTTAAAAATAAAATAAACGAAGCAATGGAAAAAAGATTCTCCAATAATAATAATATTTATTAATGAGATAAACATTTATGATAAAAGAAAATAAAGAGTTTAAAATGCTACTTCATTCAAGAATAATTGTTCTATCTTTAACTATCTCAATGATTTTATCAGCTATTTATTTAATATGTAGCTGTATAAAGCTTTCTTTTGATGTTCAATTTTTTAGACCTGATTATTTAAAATATTTATATCTTAATTCAATATTTTTTATAATAATTATTTCATCAATTTATTTATTCGTTATATTTTGTAAAAAAAGTAGAGATAAAATAATTCTGAAAAATATGAAAAAATTTCATGATGATTTTAAATAAAAAAACCTCTAGGAAAACCTAGAGGTGCTTTAAAACGTCCCTAAAGAATTAGGGAAGAAATTTCAATCTTCTAAATGAATAAAAGACTTCCATTAACTAAATAACGGATCATCCCTACAGAGTAGGGAAAGGCTGCCTGTACGGCAGTAGACAATTTACTGATATTATAGTTGTTTATTCTTGTCAAGAAAATCTTGACAGGATTTTTTTTAATGATACATTTAAATCATAAACGGACGTCATCTATCTTCTTTCAGATAGACAAGAGTCAAATAAAATAAGAATTGTTAATTTTTATTAACTTTTTTTATACAGAGGCTTTCGAGGCTTCACAAAAAAATTATTTCCTCGCTTTTAAGCGAGGTTTTTTTTTAATAGAATGAATTTTCGCGTCTTTCTTTTCTATTTTCCCTAGCAATATCGCCTCTTTCGTGTTTTTCATTTAAATTAATATTTCTTAAATTTTCATCTTCCCAAGGCTTTCTAAAACATTCATTTCTATACAAGTTTCTACCTTTTATCATAGTTTTTTCACCATTATTTAGTAAAATTGTAAATGTATGTTGTTGTTTATTTTTGCCGTAAGAATCGCTAATTATCTGGCCTTCTACTATTTCATAACCATTAAATCGTGGTTTTTTATAAGATCCTACAAAAGTAGCTCGTGAAAATTTCACAAAATCTCCTTTGCAAGCATCACCTGTGCAATTTATTGTATAAATATCATCACCTTTAAAAGCTTCAATTTGTTCATTATTCATAAAGATAGTCCTTAAAATTTATTTTAATAATGTTTTAAATTCTCATATTCCCATTCAATTTTTTTATTATTATACGAAGCACAAATGCAAGGCTGTTCTTCTATATATGCTTTTTCATATTTTGCATTTATTATATCATTAGCCTGTCTTTTTAATGCCTCAAAACTTTTATCTTTTAAATAAATCAAATCATTAGAATCAGGGTATTCTATCGTGCAAGTAAAAAGATCAGAGTTTTCTTGATTTTTTACATTTATAAAAACTACAGAATCGGCTTCGTAGTAATATTGTTTTTTTTTCATTTATTAATATCCTTAAAAGATTCCCCTCTAAAAATAGGGGTTAAATTTATTTAATTATAAGCAATATTTTTCAACTAAATAAGCAAATGAATTCCAATTAATAAATTGATGTTCATTATCATTTTTAAGATCATCGGGTAATTCCTCGATTTCCTCACTCATTTCTTCTCGTATAATTTCTTTTTTAATATTTAGTAAATATGCAACATTATCAACAGAATATCTTTCCTCAATAAAATCAAATAATTTTTCAACTTGATCTAAATTAAAAAATTCAAAACTAGTTAGTTCCAAACCTTTAATCATGCCATTAATACATGAATAATTTTCTTTTTTTAGTGCTTTTTTTATTTCCTCTTTTATAATGTTTTCAAGATTTTGATTGGTTTTTATTGCAAATAATTCTAAATTTTGTATGCTTGGAATACGATCTCCTGCTTCGTAGCGTTCCCAAGATCTTTGTTCGATTTTCAAAATTTCAGCCGCTTCTTTTTGTGTTAAACCTGCATTTTTACGTAGTGATTTTACAATATTTGATATCATTTGAATTTTTCCTTGCATTAAAGTTAAAAGTTTTTTAAAATGCAATATGCTAACTGTAATAGCATATTGCCCGTAGTTTAACCCGCTCTAAAAAGCGGGTTTTTTTATTTATTCTCATTTACTAATTCAAAAAAGTGTACGGCCTCATCGTAAAGATCGGAATCTTTTTCAAATTTGTAAAGATTTAAAAAATCTTTTATATCCAAAGATAATGCGTTATTTATAGCTATGCGTATCGTTTCTCTATCAAATTTAAGCATTCTAAGAAATTCAAGCATATTGCGATCATATTGCATATTATCAATGTTTTTATCTAAGCATAAATCCGCATAACCCTTCAATATCTCGAGATGTTTTTTATCTTTAATATTGATTAGTACGCTGCAATTTTGCGTATATTGATCATAATAATTTAAAATGTAGTAAGTTTCTCTTTTATAATAAACTTTTTCACAGAATTCGATAAAGTAAACATCGACTAAATAATCATAAATATATTCTGAATTATATCTACAATTTACAGCGTCGTCATTGCAAAAATTATTAACAATATTTTCACTATAGCTATCAGTATCTAAAAATGAATAACTATTTTCAATTTCCTCATCACTTTCCTTTTGTTTATTTAATATTAAATCAAACATATTATCAGGCCAAAAATCGTTAACATCATCTAAAGTAGCAGGATATCCACGCATTTCTTTACTATATAATTCGGGTTTTGTATGTTCTCCAACTGTATATCCATTTTCTTTTAATATATCAATTGCAAAATTTAATTCCTGATCTATATAGTCAGAACCTAGCATATCTCCTACTCTGCCTTTAAGATCATTCATTGTCATGCAAGTAGTTTTACTCATATCAATATCTCCTTAGGCTTGAAAGCCTTGTTTGTTTGAAAGCGACTATCGCTTTCATAAATTAATATACCCGTCCATTGGTCGGTTGTCAAATTTTTCTGAAAGTTTTTTTAATAATTTTATTTAGTTATGTGACAGTTGGATTATTTTGTTTCAGTTTGTTTTTTACCAATTCTTTTGATCTGGATTGCCGATAATTTTTTTCTTGCTATATTAAAAGTGGGCAGTTAAAGACTTTTTTTCTTAAGCAACGATCAGAGCCTTTAACGTTTTTTTTTGTGGGTTATATTCTAAAAACATAGGCTTGGTAGATTTTTCTAAAATTTTAGAAGTGGTCCACTTTCCTTTTTTCCCTTTTCTACGTTGAACAAATAGTAAATAAAATCCGTTTTTAAATTCAATATGATATTTTGCTTGTCTTCCTAGATCGTCGATTACATAACCTTCAATTCTAAAAATATTTATAAATATTTCTTTCATTTTAAACCTCCTTTTACCCATTTTTAACCAAATGGGTTATCAAAATTTTCTTGTATTGATGATGTTTGAATTTGTGATTTTTTAATTTTTTCTTTGTTTAAATCTAGTACATTTTTTTTGTAATACATCAAAATGCACTTTATTGTATCGCTATTATTTAAATTAATCATGCTTAAAGAATCGTGCTGGAAAGAAGCATTTTTAAAAAATGTTTCATAAATCTCTTTGTCGAATTCATTTTTATCAAGCAATAAGTCTAAGCTTATTCTTATTTTTTTATTACCGCTTTTTGTGTCTTTCATTTAGACTTCCTTATGTTTCAAATAAGATTTAGTAATTTTAAGAGTCTATTTTTTTCATCTTCGTTTTGAAATGTAATAGATAGTTTCCCTTTATTATTCTTTTCTCTGAAATCAAATTTTAGTTGCAGTCTATTTTTTAAATCTTCAAAAATTTGATCTTGCTTTATTTCTTTTTTGTCTTCTTTATTTTTTCCATGAATTAACTGTAAAAATTCTTGCTTTAATTTTGATTGATCATCATCCGATGTGATTTTTTTTAAAGCGTATTTTTTCATTAATAAAGTGTAATTAAAAATTTCTTTATTATTATACACTAATTCTTTTATATCATCCCTCCATTTTGCTATATTTAAATAGCGTTTAATAGTTTTTAAATCACGCTCGTAGTATTGAGCAATTTTTTCTTCATACCATCCATGATCTTTTAAATTTTGAAAAGCATCTGCAATGTCCAACGGGTGCATGCCTTCCCTGATTAAATTTTCAGCTAAAGCTATACGTGTTTTTTTATCAACATCTTTAGTTTCTTGTTGCAGTAAGCATTGTATTTTTGTTAATCCTGCTTCTTTAGCAGCCTCTAATCTTCTATGTCCAGCAATGCAAACTAATTCAAAATTGGAACCCTTATCTCTAAATTCAACGACTATACTTTGGAGAACACCATCTAATTTTATTGATTCAACTAATTTTAAAAAATCATCTGAATTTTTATCAAAGTTTTTTCTAATATTTTCATTTGCAAGTATTTGATTGATTGGAAATGAAACCACTTTATTTATTTGATTCAATATTTTTTCTTTAATTGGGTCAATTTCATTTGGTTTTTTTATTTCAATAAAAATATCTTTTATTTTATTTTCTGTTTCTACTCTTGAATTAACCATATTTGTCTCCTTAAAGTGAAAGGATCCTAGGATCCTCTTTTGAGAATTATTATCAATAAGGGATCCTAGGATCCTTTTAAAATTCAGCTTGCTCCTCAAAATCAATTTTATTAAAAATTTCAGTTTTGATCGGCTGAAAATTTCTTCCTTTACGTTTGCCTTTTAAATTTGGGAGAATTTCACCAGCAAGTACAGAATAAGCAACAGCAATTGGAGCATTCTTTTTATAGCCTAATAATGAAAGTTGTTGAGCACTAGCAGCGGCAACTACATTACTAATTGGGATCGTGGTATCAAACACATGAAATTTGCCTTCCTTTTTATTGTCTCTAAGAATTTTTAAAAACTTTACGTGCGTTGAATTTTTTGAATCGTAACGAGTAACTACACAACCTAAAAAGCGCAAATTTGGATTGTAATATTTTTGAATTTCTTCTACTTCATTAATCATATGTACAAGTCCACGGCTTGAATCTGCTTCCGCAAATAGAGGAATTAAATAGTAATGACTTGCAACTAAAGAAGCTTGGAATAAACAATCCAGACTTGGGTGAGTATCAATTAAAATAATATCGTAATCGTCCACAGCATCACATTTTAATAAAAATTCAACGACCTTTAATTGTTTTGCTTTGCCTGCTAATTCGTCTCTTAATTTGTCTAAATCTTTTGTCGCACATAAAACGTCAACATTTTGTGTGTTACTTTGCACTCTAATATCGCTTAAATTTAAATTGTCTCTTATTGCATGTGCTAAAGATTTTGTTGGGTCATCTTTTACAATTTTATCACAACCCAATAATGATGTTGCATTTGCTTGATAATCCATATCAATTACCAAAACTTTTTTATCTAATTGCGCAAACGAGGAAGCCAAATTTACAACCGTTGTCGTTTTCCCAACACCTCCTTTTTGATTTGCAATTGTTACGATACTAGCACTCATAAAAATCCTCCTTGAAATAAATTAAAAGTTACAATCAATTCATTTTTAAATATAAATCAGATTTGATTGTAAATCAAATTTGTTACTTTATTTTTATTGACAGCAATTTAATTTTTTTTTGACGTTTATTAAGTTATGATTTTTCTATGAGTAAATTTAATTGTGCTTATTTTTTTGGCGTGTTTCTTCGTTTAATTTTTGAAAGCAAATTTCTTCGTCGTGAATAAATTCGTCAATTATTTG
>CAZBNX010000003.1:39591-55470 GCA_964493255.1 uncultured Pseudomonas sp. | reverse complement strand
GAGGCGCGCACTATACAGCATCTTTTTAGGGCGTCAACAGGGCGCGCCTGCTTTTATTCAATTTATTTGTTTAGCGCGCTTCCATTGAATCAACTTTTGTACTGGAGCCGATGCAGCGTACGCCAAAAAAATCAGTGACAACACGCGAGGCGGGTCGCTGAAAATCACAGCAAACACCAATACCGTTGCCAAAATCATGACAAACGGCACACGCCCTTTTAGGTTTAAGTCCTTGAAACTACGGTATTTAAAGTTACTCACCATCAAAACACCAGACGCCATCACCAATAGCGCCATCGGTAACGCAAAGTGGCTACCTTCCACCCCAAAATCATTCAGCGCCCAAATCGCGCCCGCCACTACGGATGCCGCCGCAGGGCTGGCCAATCCAATAAAGAAGCGTTTATCTGAACTGCCTGCTTGCGTATTAAAGCGCGCCAAACGCAACGCCGCACACGCCACGTACACAAATGCAATCACCCAGCCCGTTTTGCCCAAGCCACTCAACGCCCACTGATGCGCTACCAACCCTGGTGCCACACCAAACGCCACCATATCTGACAGTGAATCGTACTCTGCGCCAAATGCGCTTTGTGTGTTGGTCAGGCGCGCCACGCGGCCATCCAAGCCGTCTAAAACCATGGCCACGAAAATAGCGGCGGCGGCTTCGGAGAAGCTGCCATTAATCGCGCTCACAATCGCATAGAAGCCTGAAAAAAGTGCAGCGGTTGTAAACAAGTTAGGCAGGAGATAAATCCCACGGGCGCGGCGCGCGGTTTGGGTTTCGCTGTCCATTGTGGTTTCTTCGGACGGCTCCAAAGCATCGGGTTGTTTGTTCATGAAAGAAGAACGCCTTACTGGAATGTGTCTGGATTCTAACCCTATGAATGAAAAAACGCGGCCTAAGCCGCGTTTTTTTCATCGCTGCAAACCGCTAGAACTTAGTTCTTGGTTTTATCAACGATTTTGTTAGCTGCAATCCACGGCATCATCGCGCGCAGTTTTTCGCCAACCACTTCAATGCCATGCGCTGCGTTGTTACGACGACGCGCGGTCATTGATGGGTAGTTAGTAGCGCCTTCAGAAATGAACATCTTGGCGTATTCGCCACTCTGGATGCGCTTCAGGGCATTACGCATGGCTTCACGCGACTGGTCATTGATAACTTCTGGACCGGTAACGTATTCGCCGTACTCAGCGTTGTTGGAGATTGAATAGTTCATGTTGGCGATGCCGCCTTCGAACATGAGGTCAACAATCAGCTTCAGCTCGTGCAAGCACTCGAAGTACGCCATCTCGGGCGCATAACCGGCTTCAACCAGTGTTTCAAAACCGGCTTTAACCAGCTCAACGCAACCACCGCACAGAACCGCTTGCTCACCGAACAGGTCGGTTTCGGTTTCGTCTTTGAAGGTAGTTTCGATGATGCCCGTGCGGCCACCGCCCACGCCTGAAGCGTAGGACAGCGCAACGTTTTTGGCATTGCCGGAAGCGTCTTGGAAGATAGCAACCAAGTCAGGGATGCCGCCGCCACGCACGAACTCAGAACGCACGGTGTGACCGGGCGCTTTCGGCGCAATCATGATGACGTCAAGGTCTTTGCGCGGAACAACTTGGTTGTAATGAATGGAGAAACCGTGAGCGAAAGCCAGCGTCGCGCCTTCTTTCAGGTTAGGTTCGATTTCTTCTTTGTACAGACGGCCTTGGAACTCGTCTGGCGTCAGAATCATCACCAAATCAGCCGCAGCAACAGCCGCAGGAACGTCAGACACTTTCAGGCCATGCGCTTCTGCTTTAGCGATAGAGCTAGAACCCGGACGCAGACCGACCGTGACATCAACGCCAGAATCTTTCAGGTTGCACGCATGGGCGTGGCCTTGAGAGCCGTAACCGATGATGGCAACTTTCTTACCTTGGATGATGGAAAGGTCACAGTCTTTGTCGTAATAAACGTGCATGAGGAATCCTCAGGTTCAAATAGGGCCACGAAGGCCTGTGTTTAATCTTAGACGCTCAGTGTCTTGTCGCCGCGTGCAATGCCGGTCACACCGCTACGCACCACTTCTAAAATGGAAGTCGGGCCAATAGCTTGCAAGAAACTGTCGAGCTTGTCGCTGGTGCCCACGAGTTGCACGGTGTACACGCTGCTCGTGACGTCAACAATTTGGCCACGGAAAATGTCGGCGGTACGCTTGATTTCAGCGCGCACGGCACCCGTTGCCTTAACTTTCACCAGCATCAGCTCGCGTTCAATGTGCGAACTTTCAGACAAATCCACCAATTTAACGACCTCAATTAACTTATTGAGGTTCTTGGTGATTTGCTCAATCACATCGTCTTGGCCAGCCGTGGTCAACGTCAGACGCGACAGCGTTGGGTCTTCGGTTGGCGCAACGGTCAGGCTTTCAATGTTGTAGTTACGCTGAGAGAACAAACCCACCACGCGGGACAACGCGCCCGGCTCGTTTTCCAGCAGCAGGGAAATAATGTGTCGCATGATTAGGTGCGCTCCGTTTTGTTCAGCCACATGTCACGCATGGAGCCATCACGAATCTGCATCGGATAAACGTGCTCAGAAGCATCAACTGCAATATCCAAGAAGACGAGACGGTCTTTCAGCGCGAACGCTTCTTCCATCATTGGCTTGAGGTCTTTCAGGTCAGTGATACGCATCCCCACATGACCATACGCTTCCGCCAATTTGATGAAATCAGGCAGCGATTCCATATAGGAATGCGAGTGACGCGCGCCGTACTGCATGTCTTGCCACTGTCTTACCATGCCCAGAGACTGGTTATTCAGCGTGACAATTTTCACCGGCAAGTTGTACTGCAAGCAGGTAGACAACTCTTGGATGTTCATCTGAATACTGCCCTCACCGGTGACACACGCCACATCAACGTCAGGGAAGTTCAGTTTGATACCCATCGCCGCTGGCAGACCAAAGCCCATCGTGCCCAGACCACCGGAGTTAATCCAACGGTTCGGCTTGTCAAAGCGGTAGTACTGCGAGGCAAACATTTGGTGCTGGCCCACGTCAGAAGTCACGAACGCATCACCGCGCGTCACTTCACAGAGGGTTTCAATCACGGTTTGCGGCTTGATGATGCTGCCATCGCCCTTGTTGTACGGGAACAGGCCGCCTTGGCTGGTGCGCCATTCATCAATTTGACGCCACCAACTGGCAGCAGCTTCCTGATTAGGCTGTTGGCCGATTTCTTTCAAAATCGCCAGCATTTCATTCAGCACGCTATCCACAGGCCCCACAATCGGGACATCCGCCTTGATGGTTTTCGAAATAGACGCTGGGTCGATGTCGATGTGGATGATTTTGGCGTTCGGGCAGAATTTCGGTGCGCCGTTAATAACACGGTCATCGAAACGCGCGCCGACGGCCAAAATAACGTCCGCGTGGTGCATGGTCAGGTTGGCGGTGTAGCTGCCGTGCATACCCAGCATACCGATAAACTGACGGTCAGTACCCGGGTAGCTACCCAAGCCCATCAGCGTATTGGTCACTGGCAGATTAAGCATACGCGCCAGCTCAGTGAGCTGGGCAGAAGCGTTGCCCATGATGACACCGCCACCGGCGTACAACACAGGACGACGCGCCGCCAGCAGCATTTCAGCCGCTTTGCGAATTTGTCCCGAGTGACCGCGCGTTGCAGGGCCATAAGAACGCAGCTTGACCTTCTTCGGATAGACGTACTCGAACTTTTCAGCCGGATTGGTCATGTCCTTAGGAATATCCACCACGACAGGGCCGGGACGACCCGACTCCGCCAAATAAAACGCTTTTTTCAGCGTTTCGGGGATTTCTGAAGGGTGCTTAATCATGAAGCTGTGCTTCACGATAGGGCGAGAAATGCCCACCATGTCGGTTTCTTGGAACGCATCGGTGCCCACCATGTTGCTCGGCACCTGACCGGACAGCACCACCATCGGGATGGAGTCCATGTAGGCCGTTGCAATACCCGTAATGGCGTTAGTTGCGCCGGGGCCAGAAGTCACCAGCACCACGCCCGCTTTCCCTGTTGCGCGCGCGTAGCCGTCTGCCATGTGCGTAGCAGCTTGCTCGTGACGAACGAGGATGTGTTCAAGTTGTTTTTCCTTGAACAGGGCATCGTAAATGTGCAGAAGGGCACCACCCGGATACCCGTAAATATATTTAACGCCTTCGTCTCGCAGGAAGCGGACGACCATTTCAGCGCCTGATAAAAGCTCCACGTTTCACCTCTGGAACGCCTGAGAAACACCCCTAAGGGTGACCGAAGACCGGTTGAAGCCAGGCAGAGCATGGGCAACGGTAGTCGCCTGCGACGTTAGCTGCTGACTTGGCATGTGTCGGGAGCCATCTTGGTTTATGGAAGCCCCCACTCTGGCGCGAGATTAGCGCACGCCAGAATTCGGCTTAAACGACGCGGGTACACGCCTCCGGGCCTGTCAGAGAGGAGCCAGTCAAGTTGCCCCAATCCTAATGCCTGAGATTGTTCGGATTAGCACAAGGCAAGTCAAGCGAGAGTAAGCCTCACGGATGATTCAATACTGCATCAAGCCTTTCTAACAGGGCTAATAAGTGCGCCACTTTCGCCCCTTCTTGCGCCCATGCGACTAATGCCATCGGCTGAATCGCGCACGCACCGGGTAACGCTAACCCCTGCTCAATAATGATTTTCATCCTGACCAAAAACACCCATTGCAGCCACGCTTGCAGTGACAACGTATCGACACAAAACGGCGCGGTGCTGGCTAATTGCGCGGGCGTAGGCGGCTCCGTGCCCCACCAATTCAAGGCACGCAACTCCCGTTCGATGAGCAATAAATATTCAGCAACCTGTGGAATACGTTTATCCATTACAGCGCCACCTTAGTCCGTTGACGGGCATCCGCTGCGCCAGCGGCATCCCCTTGGCTTTCACGGGCGCGTGCAATCACATCCCACAAACTGGCTTGTAGCGCCGGACGCCCCGTGGCGTAGCTCAACCCACGACGTGCGAGCTGTTCGGCTTGGGCGGCATCGCCCTGCGCTAAACGCACCTCAGCCAAACGATACAAAATCTGCGGCTCACGCGGGGCAATGCGCTGGGCGCGCTCCAGATTGGCCGAAGCGCCGCCCAAATTACCGCCGCGCTCCATTTGTTGTGCCGAGGTCAGTAACGCCAACACGGGGCCGTCCAGTTGCTCATCTGCCGCCAGACCACTGCTCGTCGGGGCGCTCGGTATAGGAGCGGGAGCTATCGGGGCGCTGGGTGGAATATACGCCCCTGACACCGGCACGCGGCGCACGCTAAATCCAGACGTTGACGTAAGCTCGCTGGTATTGGGCGTCACGGGGGCGGCATTCGTTGCAGGCATTGGCGAAATCGCCATCGGCGCGGGTGTCGGGGCGTAAGTTACCGACGCGGAAGGAACCGCTGTTTGTACGGGCGATGCCTGAATCGGCGCTGATTTAAACTCGTCGGGAATCATCACAACGACGCCGGATTCTTTCGGCGGAGCAGGCGGCAACACCGGTGACACACGCCCCGCCGTTGCACTCGCAGCAGGACGCGCTGCTGTTCCTAGCGTTGCCCCTGCCTCAATCACCGGAATAGCGCCTCGCGGCGCAGGTGCCGCACAACCGGCTAACACAATCACCGCCAGAAAAATCCAACCCAGTCTGCCCATCCCAATTCTTCCCCTTGATTACCTTAATGTCCCGATTCGCGCAGCCAATCCTGTAATGGGTCGTCTGATGGCGGCGCACTGAAACTACAGGGCGCACCGGGTGAAGGCTCGCTGCCTCGAATGTAGGGCATCTGTATCGCCCCCGCACAATCAGCAGCAGAACCTTGCCCCGTTTGCGAATCAACCCACGCCGATTGGATGTTATCCGGCGGTGTGTTGTCTAACGAAGAAGGCTGCACGCGCCGCATAAATCCAGTCCACGCCTGTAGCGCACCTGTTGCGCCTGTCAGTGTTGTTTTGCCGTTGTCATCGCGCCCCATCCATACCACCGCCAAAACATCTTGGCTGAATCCTGCAAACCAACTATCACGCGAATCATTCGTCGTACCCGTTTTTCCCGCCACAATCAACGACGATGGCAACTGGTTATAGACAGAACGCGCCGTCCCCTCACGCATCACGCGCTGCATGGCTTGTTGCAGCAAATAAATGGAACCCGGGTCAAAGCGTTGTTGCACTTCATAGGGATAGCCTTTCAGCGGCTCCCCTTTGCCACTCAAAACACTACGAATGCCATGCAGCGGCGAGTTAAACCCTCCATTGGCAATCGTTTGGTATAGCGTCGTGACCTGCATAGGCGACAGCTCCCCAGCGCCCAGCAAAATAGACGGATACGCGGGCCAATTCACTTCCACACCCAAACGCCGCACCGTTTTCAACACATTTTCAACCCCCAACGCCATCCCGAGGCGGGTCGTGGAAAGGTTGTACGAGTTGGCTAACGCCTCATACAGAAATAACGGGCCATGCGCTTTATGGTCGTAGTTTTCCGGCTCCCACTGCTGACCATCCGGCAAGCGTACTGAGAAGGGCTCATCAAGGAGGCGCGTGGTTAAGCTGTACTCGCTCGGGCGCTCCAGTGCTGTTAAATAAACCGCTGGTTTCACTAACGAACCAATCGGACGCTGGGCATCTAACGCCCGATTGAACCCCGCAAAACGCGCCTGCCGACCGCCTAACAGCGCCTGAACCTCGCCCGTTTGCGGATGTGCAATCACCATTGCAGCCTCAACAGAATCCGCTTTCAGGCGCTTAAAAGTTTCTTCAAGGGCCGTTTCGGCTTTGAGCTGCAAAATCGGGTCAAAGCTGGTGAAAATACGCAACCCTTCTTCGGTTAAATCCTGTTCGCGGTAATCCTGACGCAGTTGGCGCTTCACAAAATCCAAAAACGCAGGGAAAGAACTGTTCGCCAAACTGCCGCGCGCACTGATGCCTAACGGTGTTTTTTTGGCTTTCTCCGCGTCATCTTTGCTGACCAGCCCCTGATCCGCCATGACATCCAGCACCAAATTACGGCGCTCTAACGCACGCTCAGGGTGCCGACGCGGGTCGTAATAGGACGGGCCTTTGACCAACCCCGCCAACAATGCAATGTGCGGTAAGCGCAACTCGCTCAACGGCTGGGCAAAGAAATATTGGCTGGCTAACCCAAAACCGTGTACCGCACGCTGGCCGTCTTGCCCTAAAAAGACTTCATTTAAATAGGCTTCAAGAATTTCGCGCTTGTCGTAATGCAGCTCCAACAACGGAGCCATCAAGGCTTCATTAATTTTGCGCGAGAAACTGCGCTCATTGCTAAGGAAGAAATTCTTCACTAATTGCTGTGTCAGCGTGCTGCCACCTTGCACGACGGCTCCAGCACTGGCATTGACCCACATCGCCCGCATAATGGATTTAGGCGACACCCCCCAATGGTGATAAAAATCCCGGTCTTCGACGGCAATGAGCGCCCCGGTCAGTAGCGGCGGCACTTCTTCGAGCTGCACTAAAATGCGGTCTTCATTGTGTGCCGGATAAATACCGCCGATGAGCAATGGCTCCAATCGCGCAACGGGCACATCCCCTTTTCCCGGTTCAGACACACTCGCCACATGGTTTCCGGCAAATGCCACGCGCAGACGGCGCGCAGGCTCCGCCGCTTCATAAAACTGAAAGCCTCGGCTGTGCAGTTCAATATTTTGTGCGCCAATAACGACATCACCGGGGCCTTGCACAGTTTTGCCGCGTCGGTAGCCCAGCGCATCCAACTCCGTCAAAAAATCATCGCGACTGAGACGCGCCCCCGCAAACACCTCCAGCGGGCGCGCGTACACCTTGGCGGGAATCGTCCAGCGTTGGCCGGAAAATTTCTCACGCACCACGGTATCCAGATGAATCATCCAACCTGCCAACAACACCGCGCCCACGAGTAGCGGAAACAATAACCAGCGCCATTTCCAACGGCGTGACGCAGAGGGCGAGGGCTGTCGCTGAGGGCGAGCAGGCGGACGATGGGCTATCGGTGTTCGACTCATGGGTTTGGCTTAATCGGTGATGGATGCGCCGTCAGCAACGGTTTCGGCGGTTGCAGGGGCGAATGGGGCGGCCATAATGCGCTGGTATTCTTTTTTTCCAAAAGGTTTTCCCGTGTCTACGTCCTTAATTGACGCTTTGCAAAATCCGGCGCTGTACCCGCACCCGGTGGATGGCTTTCAACTGATTGAAACGCATATTTCTTGGGTGCTGTTGACCGGCTCCTATGCGTACAAAGTGAAAAAGCCGGTGAATTTTGGCTTTTTGGACTTCAGCACGCGCGAAGCACGCGAACATTTTTGCCGCGAAGAATTGCGTTTGAACCAACGCACCGCGCCTGATTTGTATCTGGATGTATTGCCGATTACCGGCAGCGCAGAAAATCCATGCTTAGGCGGCGACGGCGAGGCCGTCGATTTTGTGCTGAAAATGCGGCAATTTCCGCAAGAAAATTTGCTCAATAACGTCTTAGCGCGCAACGAATTGACCAGCACGCACATTGATAACCTCGCGCAGCAAATCGCCGAACTGCATCGAAAAGCGGCGATTGTGCCGCTAACGCACGCGCTAGGTGGCGCTGATTCGGTTATGGCCCCGGTGCGGCAGAATTTTGAGCAAATTCGCCCGCTGTTGGATAACAACCCCGCCGACCACGCGCTCGTGGACCAGTTAGAAGCATGGGCTGAAACGCACTTCGCCCGCTTACAACCGCTGCTCGAACAACGCAAAGCCGACGGGTTTATCCGTGAATGCCACGGCGACATTCATTTAGCCAACGCCACGCTCGTTGATGGCCAAGTGATGCTGTTTGACTGCATCGAATTTAATGAACCTTTCCGCCTCATTGATGTGATGAGTGATGTGGCGTTTCTCGCCATGGACCTCGAAGACCGGGGGCTGGATGCCTTGGCGCGGCGTTTCATCAATGCGTATTTAGAACTGACCGGCGATTACGCCGGTGCGGCACTGCTGCCGTTCTATAAAGCCTACCGCGCGTTGGTACGCGCCAAAATCAATCTATTTAGCCTGTATCCGCAGCAAACAAGCGAGGAACGTGCGGCCATCATGGCGCGTTATCGCAAGTATGCGGCGCTGGCCGAACGCTATTGCACCGACCAAAAACCGTGGCTGGCAATCGCGCACGGGGTTTCCGCATCCGGGAAAAGCCATGTGGCGCTGCATGTGGTGGAAACGCTGGGCGCTATCCGCGTGCGCTCCGACGTGGAACGCAAACGCCTCTTCCCCGATGCCGACCTCAAGCGTCTTTATAACAGTGAAGCCAGCCGCCAAACCTTCGACCGTTTGCACCGCGCGGCAGCGGAATTGTTAGCCGCTGGTTTTAATGTTGTGCTGGACGCCACTTATTTGCATCAGCGGTGGCGTGATGCGGCGCGCGCTGTGGCAGAAACAGCGGGCGTGCCGTTCATTATTTTGGATTGCAGCGCCCCGGATGACGTGATTGAGACATGGTTAGCGCAACGCCAAGCCGAAGGCACCGACCCTTCAGATGCCACATTAGACGTGGTGCGCTCACAAATGGCCGGTCGGGACGCGCTCGATGCCCGCGACCTGAAACACAGCATCGCCATTCAAACGCATCAAGCGGAAAGCGTGGCGCAACTGACCGAACGCCTGACGGCGCTGGCGGCTACGTTGCAAAATTGAAATTGGCACTTGACCTGCAAATGAAAAACATTATTATTTAAGCGCCAACCGCAAGGTTGCTGATAACGAAAGAGTTAGGTGGCAATTGTTCTTTCGGTTATCTCCTCATCAGGCTAATCACGGTTTTGACCCGGCGCTCTGCCGGGTCTTTTTTTACCCATCGGTAACATCTATTGGACGGATTAAGCCTGCACGCCCGTTGTTCTAGTGGTGGCATGGTCATAATGATTCTGGTACGTTCGCCCGCTTTCAAAACGCAGGGGTCAGACCAGCGTCTGGCCTCTATGTACTGGACCAGCGATTCTGAAAGGCGGACGCGAGATGCCCACAAAAAACCCCGAAAAAAGCAGCCAACTTACTCGCGGCTTCGAGCCCTACCAGCCCGCAGCCAACGAGGAATACATGAGCGATGAAATGCGCGCGCATTTCTCCAGCATCCTCAATCAGTGGAAACGCGAGCTGATGGAAGAAGTTGACCGTACCGTTCACCACATGCAGGACGAAGCCGCCAACTTCCCAGACCCTGCCGACCGCGCCAGCCAAGAAGAAGAATTCAGCCTCGAACTGCGTACCCGTGACCGCGAACGCAAACTGATTAAAAAAATTGATGAAACCTTGCAACTGATTGAAGACAACGATTACGGCTGGTGCGAATCCTGCGGCGTTGAAATTGGCGTGCGTCGCTTGGAAGCGCGTCCCACCGCCACGCAGTGTTACGACTGCAAAACTGTCGCTGAAATGAAAGAAAAACAACTCGGCGCGCAATAAGTTACGCACAACGGTTGTAAATCAACAAAACGGGGCGCTTAGGCGTCCCGTCTTTTTTCTTTTTTTTCATCACGTTACGCGCCATGCCTTACCTCGGACGCTTTGCCCCGACGCCCAGCGGCTTCTTGCATTTTGGTTCTCTCGTAGCCGCTTTGGCGTCTTATTTAGATGCCCGCGCCGCCGGTGGAACGTGGCTGGTTCGTATCGAAGACCTCGACCCTCCGCGCGAAATACCCGGCGCACGGGATGCCATTCTCAGCACGCTAGACGCCTGCGGCTTGCACGCCGATGCCGCGCCGGTGCTGCAAAGTCAACGCCACGCGGCTTATGAAGCTGCGGTGCAACAGTTGTTAGCGAACGGTTTGGCCTATGCGTGCCGCTGCTCGCGCAAACAGCTTGAAGGGCACAGCCGTTACCCGGGAACCTGCCGAAATGCACAGCATTCGTTAGAAAACGCGGCCATTCGCGTGCGCGTCCCCGACGAAACAGCGGCAGACGTGGCGTTCATTGACCGCATACAGGGCCATTTCACGCAGAACATCGCGCGCGAAGGCGGCGATTTCATCATTAAACGGCGCGACGGTTTATATGCCTATCAACTGGCCGTTGTGGTGGATGACGGCTGGCAAGGCGTAACCGACATCGTGCGCGGCGCTGATTTACTCGACTCCACCCCGCGCCAGCGTTATCTCCAAACGCTGCTGGGTTTACCCGCGCCGCGTTATTTGCACATTCCGTTATTGCTGCAACCGGATGGGCATAAATTGGGCAAATCGTACCGCTCCCCGCCGGTGGCTACGCAACACGCGCCCGCGCAGGTGTTACGCGCCTTACGCGCGCTCGGACAATGCCCGCCCGAATCGTTGCAGAACGGTTCCGTGGCCGAGGTGTTGGCATGGGGCATCGCGCATTGGGATGTGACGGCCATTCCACCGAAAACAGGTCTGGATGAAGCGTCTTTGCGGTAACACTCCGTGTTACCGCTGGGCTACCATCGCCTGAATGCCTTATTTATGCAGCGAGATTTGCCATGTATATCTACCGGCTGGTGTTGATTCTCGTGGTGGGAATCTACCTGTTTTCTCCAGCCATCATGGATTGGTGGATTGACCCCAACGGGGCTTGGTATCGCCCCTACATGCTTTGGCTCATCCTGATTGTGGTCACTTTTATTCTTCAGAGTCAGCACGATGCCGACGAGCTTTAGCCTGTTTCATCTTCTACTGATTAGCGCCGCGTATTTATTTTCGCTGTTCGGGTTGGCGTGGCTGACCGAACGCGGCTGGATACCGCGTCGCCTTGTCAGGCACCCGCTCACTTATGTGCTTTCGCTGGGCGTTTATGCCAGCGCATGGGCGTTTTATGGCGCTGTCGGGTTAGCGCATCAATATGGCTACGGTTTCTTGGCCATTTATTTGGGTTTATCCGGTGCGTTTTTGTTAGCGCCGGTCTTGCTGCAACCCATTTTGCGCCTGACACAAACCTACCGCTTGGCGTCATTGGCTGATTTGTTGGCGTTCCGTTTTCGCAGTACATGGGCAGGAAGCCTCACCGCCTTGTTTATGCTGTTCGCCGTTTTGCCGCTTTTAACGCTTCAAATTCAATCCGTTACGGATACCATCGCCATCATCAGCGGTGAAGCACGACGCCCACAAGTGGCGTTGTTTTTTTGTGCGCTCATCACCTTATTTATCATGTTGTTTGGTACGCGACACATCGCCAGCCGCGAACGGCATGAGGGGTTAGTCGTCGCGATTGCTTTTGAATCCTTGGTGAAATTGTGCGCGATGGCCAGCGTGGGGCTGTATGCGCTATACGGCGTTTTTGATGGCACTGACGGATTAAATCAATGGCTGCATCAGAACCAAACCGCACTCGTCACCTTGCACACCGATTTGCAAGAAGGCCCGTGGCGCACGCTGCTTTTGGTGTTTTTCGCGGCGGCGATTGTCATGCCGCACATGTTCCACATGACCTTTACCGAGAATTTCAGCCCACGCACGCTGATTACTGCCAGTTGGGGGTTACCGCTGTACTTGTTGCTGATGTGTTTAGCGGTGCCGCTGATTTTGTGGGCGGGGCTACGCTTGGGCGTCAATACGAACCCGGAATACTTCACCTTGGGCATCGGCCTGACTGAAAACAATCCTTGGCTGATATTGGCGGCGTACATCGGCGGCTTGGCGGCGGCCAGCGGCCTCGTCATCGTGATGACGCTGGCGCTGTCGGGGATGGTGCTAAATCACTTGGTATTACCGATTTATCAGCCGTCTGCCGAGCACAACCTCTACCGCTGGCTGAAATGGACACGCCGCGCGCTCATTTTGCTCATCATCGCGGGGAGTTACGGCTTTTACCGCTTGATAGATACCGAACAAAATCTCTCTTACCTCGGCACCGCGTCATTTGTGGCCACGCTGCAATTTTTGCCCGGGGTGTTGGCGCTTTTATATTGGCCGAATGCTACGCAGCGCGGCTTTATCGGCGGTTTATTGGCTGGCGCGAGCGTGTGGATTGTCACCATGCTGCTGCCGTTGCTGGGCGTTGTGCCGGGTTTCTATCTGCCGGTTTTGAATTTCGTTTACGTCTTGGATGACACCAGTTGGCACCTCGCGGCCATCGCGTCACTGACTGCCAATGTGTTGGTGTTCACCCTGTTGTCGTTGGTCAGTGAGATGCGTGCCGAAGAACGCGAAGCCGCCAGCCTGTGCGCGGTGGACAACACCAGCCGCCCGCAGCGCCGTGAGCTTCTCAGCAGTTCGCCGCATGAATTTATCCGCGAACTCGCCAAGCCCTTGGGCGAAAAAACCGCACAACGTGAAGTGCAACAAGCCTTGCAAGAGCTGTCGCTGTCGGCGGATGAACAGCGTCCGTATGCGTTGCGTCGTTTGCGCGACCGGCTCGAAGCCAATCTGTCGGGTTTGTTAGGGCCAAGCGTGGCGCAAGACATCGTAGAAACCTTTCTGCCGTACAAAACCGACCGCACCACGCGCGGCATCGAAGATTTGCATTTAATGGAAAGCCGTTTCGAGGAATACCAATCCCGCTTGACCGGATTAGCGGCTGAATTGGACGCTTTACGCCGCTATCACCGCCAAACGCTGCAAGATTTGCCGATTGGCGTGTGTTCGTTGGCACAAGACCAAGAAATTTTAATGTGGAACCGCGCGATGGAAATGCTCACCGGCATCGACGCCGAGCGCGTGGTGGGTTCGCGGTTGAGCAATTTGCCGGAACCGTGGCGCAGTTTGTTGCTGGATTTCAGCCACGCCCCGGATGAGCACCTTTATAAGGAGCGTTTGTCGCTGGACGGCTGTTTGCATTGGTTGAATTTGCACAAAGCGGCGATTGATGAACTGGGCGCACAAGGTACCAGCGGCCTTGTGTTACTGGCCGAAGACCTCACCGAAACGCAGCGCCTTGAAGACCGGCTCATCCATGCGGAACGCTTGGCCTCGATTGGGCGTTTGGCGGCGGGTGTGGCGCACGAAATTGGCAATCCGGTGACAGGCATTGCGTGTCTTGCCCAAAACTTGCGCGAAGAACGCGCGCACGATGACGAAATCACCGAAACCAGTGACCTCATCATTGAGCAAACGCGCCGCATTACGCGCATCGTGCAATCCCTGATGAGCTTTGCGCGGGCGGGTGGTCGCCAACAAGCGAATGAGCCGGTGTGTGTGGCCGATGTCGCGCGGGAAGCCGTGAGTTTGTTGGCGCTAAACCGTGAATATGACGTCCACTATGACAACCACTGTGACCCCGCGCATTGGGTCGAGGGCGACAGCCAGCGCCTTGTGCAAGTGTTGGTGAATTTACTGTCCAACGCGCGCGACGCATCCCCGGCGGGTGGGCACATTCGGATTGCCAGCATCAGTGACGAACATCACATCGAAATCAGCGTTGAAGACGAAGGGCCGGGCATTCCGCGTTCTATCGTTCATCGCTTATTTGAGCCTTTCTTTACCACTAAGGACCCCGGCAAAGGCACTGGCCTTGGCTTGGCGTTGGTGTATTCAATCATTGAGGAACACTATGGACACATCAGCATCGACAGCCCCTGCGACGCGCAACAACAGCGCGGGACACGTTTTCGCCTCACGCTGCCACGTCTCAACCTCAACGCAGTACGGTGATTGAGATGGCACATATTCTGATTGTTGAAGATGAAAGCATCATCCGCACCGCGCTGCGTCGGTTGTTGGTGCGCCATCAATACGAAGTCAGCGAGGCGGGTTCGGTAAAAGAAGCGGTAGAACGCTACAATCTGACCAGCTTTGACTTAATTATCAGTGATTTGCGCTTGCCCGGCGCACCCGGCACCGAATTGATTAGCCTCGCTGAAGGCCGCCCTGTGCTCATCATGACCAGCTACGCCAGCCTGCGTTCTGCCGTTGATTCCATGAAGTTGGGCGCGATGGATTACATCGCCAAACCCTTCGACCATGAAGAAATGCTGCAAACCATTGCGCGCATTTTGCGCGAACACCAACCGCAGGAACTGGCTGCGAACAGCCGCGATTGTCTGGAAAATGGGCAGGATTTAGGCATCATCGGCCAATGTGCGCCGATGCGCGATTTGTTCGGCAAAGTCCGCAAAGTCGCGCCAACGGATTCCACCGTACTCATTCAAGGCGAATCCGGCACGGGAAAAGAATTGGTCGCGCGCGCGCTGCACAATCTTTCCAAACGCGCCAAAGCGCCGCTGATTTCCGTCAATTGCGCGGCCATTCCTGAAACCTTGATTGAATCCGAATTGTTCGGGCATGAAAAAGGCGCGTTCACCGGCGCAACCGCCGCGCGTACCGGATTAGTCGAGGCCGCCGACGGTGGCACTCTCTTTCTGGATGAAATCGGCGAATTGCCGCTCGAAGCGCAAGCGCGGTTGCTGCGCGTGCTGCAAGAAGGCGAAATTCGGCGCGTGGGCTCGGTGCAATCGCAAAAAGTGAATGTGCGTCTGATTGCCGCCACTCACCGCGATTTGAAAACCTTGGCGCGTAGCGGCCAATTCCGTGAAGACTTGTTTTATCGCTTAAATGTGATTGCGCTTCGCCTGCCTGCGCTGCGTGAGCGTGAAGATGATGTGCTTGATATTGCTACAGTTTTTTTAGAAAGACAGGCGCACAACATGGGACGCGCACCCCTGCATTTTTCAGCGGAAGCCCTGCGCGCTATTCGTGCTTATAACTGGCCGGGCAACGTACGCGAATTAGAAAACGCGATAGAGCGTGCGGTGATTCTCAGCGATAACGCCGAAATTTGCCCCGATTTGCTCGGTATTGACGTCGATTTGAACCCTGACGCGCCACACAGTGAAAACCCACCCCAAGACCGCTCCTTAGAAGAGTATTTCCAGCGTTTCGTGCTAGAAAACCAAGACCAAATGACCGAAACCGAATTGGCACGCAAATTAGGCATTAGCCGCAA
>CAZBNX010000003.1:37792-39491 GCA_964493255.1 uncultured Pseudomonas sp. | reverse complement strand
CTGGAAGCGTAACAAACAGATTCTTTTGGAGAGGGTGGCGGTTGTTCACCCAGACTGGTTAAGAAGAATAAAAACTGCCTGAAGCAGTCACAGACCAGCCGGAGAGCAAACCCGCTTATCGGCGTCCAAAGAAATCGTTTGTTCCTGAACCCTCACTTAGGGTTCCCCGGTAAAACCGGCGGGCTAACAAAAACAACAAAAGCCCGGCAAGAACAAAAACACGATCTGATCTGAATTTAGGGGAGCTTCGGCTCCCTTTTGTATTGGCGTGATTGAAATTGAGCGCACGGCAGTGCGTTCACCCCTTTGCCTCCCGGTGCTAGAATCCGCCGCATTTTGCGAGCGGCGTCCGCTCTTGCTCTGTCCGGTATCCTTAGACTCATGCTGAAAAAGCTGTTCCAGACTCTCCGCTCGCCCCTGCGCCGTGTGCGTCCGGTTCATACCTCGCCGCAAGTCGTCGGCCCCGGCCAACATTCCATTCGCCGCGAGCACATTAGCCGTCATGCCGTCGAGGTGGTGGAACGCCTCCAGCGCGCGGGCTATCAGGCCTATTTGGTCGGTGGCTGCATCCGTGATTTGCTGCTTGGCATCACACCCAAAGATTTCGACGTGGCCACCAACGCCACCCCCGAACAGGTGCGCGCCGAGTTTCGTAATGCGCGCATCATTGGCCGCCGTTTTAAGCTGGTGCATGTGCAATACGGGCGAGAAATCATCGAAGTAGCAACCTTCCGCGCCCACCATCCCGATGATGAAGAAGCCGAAGAAAACGCCGCCGTTGCCCGTCACGAAAGTGGCCGCATTTTGCGCGACAACCTTTATGGCTCGCTCGAAGATGACGCGCAGCGCCGCGACTTCACCATCAACGCGCTCTATTTTGACCCCGTTACCGAACGCATTTTTGACCACGCCAACGGGCTGCATGACATCCGTAATCGCCTCGTGCGCCTGATTGGGCAGCCCGAACAACGCTACCTTGAAGACCCCGTGCGCATGCTGCGCGCCGTGCGTTTTTCCGCCAAATTAGCCTTCGAGATTGAGCACCACAGCGCCGCGCCCATTCGTCCATTGGCGCATTTGTTGAAGGATATTCCTTCCGCGCGCTTATTCGATGAGGCACTCAAACTGTTACTCGGCGGCTGCTCCGAGCGCACGTTTGCGCTGTTGTGCGAATACGATTTGCTGGCACCACTGTTCCCACTCAGCGCCGATGCTCTCGAAGATGAACCGGAATACGCCGAAACCCTGTTCCGTCGTGCCTTGTTCAACACCGATGAGCGTTTGCGTCTTGGCAAGCCCGTGACGCCTGCTTTTTTGTTTGCCGCATTGCTATGGCCTGCACTGGCACCGCGCGCCGCTCACTTACAAAACAAAGGCTTACCGCCACTTGAAGCCTTACAAGAAGCCGCGAACGACATCATTAGCGTGCAATGCCGTCACACGGCGATTCCTAAACGCTTCACCCTACCGCTGCGAGAAATTTGGGATTTACAAGAACGCCTGCCGCGTCGCCAAGGTCGCCGCGCTGACACCTTGTTAGAACATCCTCGCTTCCGCGCGGCCTACGATTTCTTATTGCTGCGCGAAGAAGCGGGCGAAGAAACCGGCGGATTGGGCGCATGGTGGACACGCTATCAAGACGTCAGCGACAGCGAGCGCCGCGCCATGATTAAAGCCCTCAGCAGCGAACCCGCGCGCG
>CAZBNX010000003.1:32783-37692 GCA_964493255.1 uncultured Pseudomonas sp. | reverse complement strand
TGTTATTTGGTCAGCGGCAACTCGACGAAACGCGCCTGTGCGTACCCCATTACCACATGCACGCGCGCGCGTTTGTGCTGTATCCCTTGGCAGACATCGCGCCGGATTTAGTCTTGCCAGATGGCCGCCATTTGACGCAATTACTGGCCAATTGCCCCTTTATTGGCTTAGAACGCCTCACAACTTAACGCCAATGCGTACCCGTCGGCGCGTGTAATTGTCTAAGATGGAGCGCATTACGCTGCCCCGGTTTGTCCATGAGGAAAAAACCCATGCCTGATGTCACGCTTACGACCCTTCGCGGTCTCAAGCAGCGCGGCGAAAAAATCGTCATGCTGACCAGCTATGACGCCACATTTGCTGCCGCTTCCTGCGCCGCTGGCGTTGAAGTGCTGCTGGTTGGGGATTCGCTGGGCAATGTTCTGCAAGGCCATGACAGCACGCTGCCCGTTACCGTTGCTGATATGGCTTACCACACCGCTTGCGTCAAACGCGGCAACCGTGGTGCCCTGATTCTCGCCGATTTGCCATTTATGAGTTACGCCAGCCCCGAGCAAGCCCTCGAAAGCAGCGCCACGCTGATGCGCGCAGGCGCGCACATGGTCAAGCTGGAAGGCGGCGCGTGGCTGGCGGAAAGCGTAAAGCGTTTGGCGGCGAATGGCATTCCTTCTTGCGTACACATGGGACTCACACCTCAGTCGGTCAATGTGTTCGGCGGCTATCGCGTTCAAGGCCGCGATGAAGCGCACGCCAACGAAATGCGCGCTGCCGCGCTGACGCTACAAGAAGCCGGTGCGGCGATGCTGTTAGTTGAGTGCGTTCCCAGCGCGTTAGCGGCTGATATCAGCCGTTCGGTACAGATTCCGGTCATTGGTATCGGTGCGGGCGCAGAGACTGACGGCCAAGTCTTGGTCTTACACGATTTACTGGGCCTGAACCCTCGTCCGGCGCGCTTTGTTCGTAACTTCATGAGCGAACAAAATAGCCTGCAAGCTGCACTCAGTGCCTACACCCGCGCCGTTAAAGACGGCTCTTTCCCTGCTCCAGAACACGGTTTTTCCGCATGATTACTGTAAAGACGGTTCGTGAACTGCATGCTGCGGTGGCGCGTGCGCGTAGTGAAGGCAAACGCATTGGTTTTGTGCCAACGATGGGCAATCTGCATGAAGGTCATGTGGCCTTGGTGGTGAAAGCCACGCAGCGTTGTGATTTCGTGGTGGCGAGTATTTTCGTTAATCCGCTGCAATTTAGTGCAGGCGAAGACCTCGACAAATACCCGCGCACCCTCGCCGCCGACCAAAAACACCTGTTTGCGGCGGGCTGCAATTTGCTGTTTGCCCCCACCCCTGAAGAAATGTACCCCGACGGCATGCAAGGCCAAACGCGCGTGCATGTGCCGGGCGTGTCAGAGGGTTTATGCGGCGCCAGTCGTTTGGGGCATTTTGATGGTGTTGCGACCGTCGTCACTAAATTGTTCCAGATGGTGCAACCCGATTTAGCCATCTTCGGCGAGAAAGATTTCCAGCAATTAGCCGTCATCCGCAAATTAGTGCGTGACCTCAATTTACCGATTCAAATCATCGGCGCGCCTACCGTGCGCGCGGCTGATGGCCTAGCGTTGTCTTCGCGTAACGGCTATTTAACGGCTGAAGAACGCGCGATTGCGCCAACGCTGTACAAAACGCTGCAACACATTGCTGCTGAATTGCGCGCCGGTCAGACCGACCATGCCGCATTAGTCCGCGAAGGCAACGCACGCCTAGACGCGGCGGGTTTCACGCCCGATTATTTAGAAATTCGCCATCCACTGACCCTGCAATCAGCCACCCTTACTGATCGCCAGTTGGTGATTGTGGTCGCGGCCCGTCTTGGTACGACGCGGCTGATTGATAACCTTCTCGTGGATCTCGACACCACGGCCTGAGAGGAGCCCGCCATGCACTGCATCATGCTAAAAGCCAAATTGCACCGCGCCCAAGTTACCCATGCTGTTCTGGATTACGAAGGCTCTTGCGCCATCGACGGCGAATGGCTGGATTTGGCTGGTATCCGTGAATACGAGCAAATCCAGATTTATAACGTGGACAACGGCGAACGCTTCACTACCTACGCCATCCGTGCTGAAGAAGGCTCCAAAATTATTTCCGTCAATGGCGCAGCGGCGCATAAAGCAGGCGTCGGGCACCGCTTGATTATTTGTACCTATGCACAGTACAACGAGGCGGAATTGGCGCATTACCAGCCGCAAATGCTGTATTTCAATCCGGGTAACGAATTGAGCCACACCAGCCGCGCTATCCCGGTGCAAGTGGCGTGAGCCGAAGAATAAAAAAAGGCAAAGCCCGGCAGATGCCGGGCTTTTCGTATCTCCCTACCGCGCAGGGTCAGTCAATGGAACCCACTTCTCAGCCACTGGATGCCACTCAACTTCCCGCGTGGCACGCACTGCAAGAACACCGCACGCGGATGCAACACTTCAGTTTGCGTGATGCGTTCAGCCAAGACCCGCAGCGTTTTGCGCGCTATTCGCTTCAAAAAGCGGGCATTTTTCTCGATTATTCGAAAAATTTGATTGATGCGCCGGTACTGGAATCACTGTTGCAACTCGCGCAGCAAATGCACTTGCCGACCGCCATTGAAGCGCTGTTTGCGGGGGAAATGCTCAACAACACCGAACGTCGTCCGGCGCTGCATACGGCGTTGCGGCGTCCGCTGGGCGACCGTGTATTGGTGAATGGCGGCGACGTGATGCCCGAAGTGCATCGCGTGCTGGGGCAAATGACCGACCTCGTGCAACGTGTGCACACTGGCTTATGGCGCGGCTACACCGAGCAGCCCATCACCGACGTGGTGAATATCGGGATTGGCGGCTCGTTTTTGGGGCCGCACATTGTGTCTGAAGCCTTGCGTCCGTTTGAGCGTGAGCGGGTGCGCTGCCATTTTCTCGCCAACCTTGATGGCAGCGAGTTCATGGACGTTAGCCGCCAGTTACGCGCAGAAACCACCTTATTTATCGTTTCGTCCAAATCGTTTGGCACCTTGGAAACGCTGAAAAATACGATGGCCGCACGGCGTTGGTTCCTCGCCCAAGGCGGTAAAGAGAGCGATTTAGCGCGTCATTTCATCGCCGTCACCAGCAACCGCAAAGCAGCGATTGAGTTTGGTATGGCGGAAGAAAACCTGTTCCCAATGTGGGATTGGGTCGGTGGGCGTTATTCGTTGTGGTCGGCGATTGGGCTGCCGATTGCGTTGGCGATTGGCATGAGCGGTTTCCGCGAGTTGCTGGCGGGCGCGTATGAAATGGACCAGCATTTCGCCTATGCGCCGCTGCATGAAAATTTGCCGGTGCTGTTGGGTTTATTGGGCGTTTGGTACGGTGATTTTTGGGGCGCGCAAAGCCATGCCGTGCTGCCGTATGACCATTACTTACGCAACCTCAACCAGCATTTGCAACAGCTCGACATGGAGTCGAATGGCAAGCGCGTGCGGCAAGATGGCAGCGCCGTTAGCTGTGGCACCGGGCCAGTGATTTGGGGCGGCGTAGGCTGCAACGGACAGCACGCTTATCACCAGTTATTGCACCAAGGCACCTTGATGATTCCGGTGGATTTCATCATTCCGGCCACCAGTTACAACCCCGTTGCCGACCATCACCAATGGTTGTATGCCAACGCGCTGGCGCAAAGTCAGGCGCTGATGCGCGGTAAAACGCTGGCGGAAGCGGAGGCTGAATTACGCATCCAAGGCTTGCCAGAAAGTGAAGTGCAACGTCTTGCGCCGCATAAAGTGATTCCCGGCAACCGCCCCAGCAATATGTTGGTGCTGGAAAGCGTCAACCCGCGCAGCTTGGGCGCACTGATTGCGCTGTATGAACATAAAGTGTTCGTACAAAGCGTGATGTGGGGCATCAATGCCTTTGACCAATGGGGCGTCGAATTGGGCAAGGAATTGGGCAAACACCTGTACGCGCGTTTGATTGGCACTGAAACCGCGCCCGCAGAAGATGCCTCCACGCAAGGACTTATCGACCTGTTCCGCAGCCGTCATCGCGGATAAGCAGACTGCTAGAATGCGCGTCCCCTTCACACAGGAAGACGCGCATGTCCGCCTTCACTCAGGCGCTTCGCGCCGCTTTCGACCGTCGCCAACCCCTTTTTGATGAATTACACGCGCAACACACGGACTGTTATCGCCTCTTTCACGGCAGCCAAGAAGGCATTCCCGGCCTCACCGTTGACCGCTATGGCTCGCAATTATTGGTGCAAAGTTTTCACCAATCGTTAGTGCCGGAAGAATGGGCGGCACTGCTTGAGACGTACCAAAACATCCTTCAATACGATTGGCTGCCGGTTTATAACGACCGCTCGCAACATAATTCGCGCATCGACCGCAGAGACCCCATTTATCGCGCCAGCCCCGCCGCACTCGCTGACATGAGCGCACAAGAATGGGGAATTAACTACCGTGTACGCGCCCGTCACGCAGGCCAAGACCCCTTATTATTCCTCGACTTACGCAATGCACGCGGCTGGATTAAGCGTCACAGCCACGGCAAACGTGTGCTGAATCTCTTCGCTTATACCTGTGGCGTCGGGTTGTGCGCGGCAGCGGGTGGCGCGCGTAGCGTCACCAATGTGGATTTTTCGGAAGGTAATTTGGCCGTTGGACGTGAAAACGAGGCGCTGAATCCCAACGCCACGCCCATGCGTTTCATTCAATCCGATTATTTTCCGGCGATTCGTCAACTGGCGGGTTTGCCGATTGCCAAGCGACACGGCCAGCGGCTGCCCGATTATCCACGCTTGCAGAGTGAGCAATTTGATGTGGTGCTTCTCGACCCGCCCGCGTGGGCGCGTAGCGCATTTGGCACCGTGGATTTGCAGCGCGATTATCAAAGCCTGCTCAAACC
>CAZBNX010000003.1:18115-32683 GCA_964493255.1 uncultured Pseudomonas sp. | reverse complement strand
GTAGCGCATTTGGCACCGTGGATTTGCAGCGCGATTATCAAAGCCTGCTCAAACCCGCGTTACTCGCCACCGCCGAGGGCGGCACGTTGATTTGTTGCAACAACCTGGCGCGCGTTGAGCTGGCCGAATGGCGCGAAGGCGTGTTGCGCTGCGCGGCCAAAGCGGGGCGCACCGTGCGCGAGGTGGAAGTGTTACAACCGGCAGCAGATTTTCCCTCTAACGATGGGCGTCATCCGCTTAAAACACTGTTGTTGTACCTGTAATTTCGCACCCACTGACCCACAAAAAAGGCCCCGCAGGGCCTTTTCTGTTCAACACGATGAGCGCATCAGAACGGCTTAAACGCCTGATGTTTCAGCGGCTGGCACTTCTTTCATGGACAGTTTGATACGGCCACGGTTGTCAACTTCCATGACCAATACCTTCACTTCTTGACCTTCTTTCAGCACGTCGGTGACTTTTTCGATGCGCTTGTCGCTGATTTGCGAAATGTGCACCAAGCCATCTTTGCCCGGCAGAATGTTCACGAAAGCACCGAAATCGACGATGCGCTCAACGCGACCAACGTAGATTTTGCCCACTTCCGCTTCAGCGGTGATGCCAAGAACGCGCTTCTTCGCGGCTTCGGCGGCTTCACGGGTTTCGCCGTAAATTTTCACGCTGCCATCGTCTTCGATGTCGATGGAGGCTTTGGTTTCTTCACAGATGCTACGAATAGTCGCGCCACCTTTACCGATAACATCACGGATTTTGTCGGTGTCGATACGCATTTGCAGCATGGTAGGCGCGTTTTCGGACAGCTCAGCGCGTGGCGCTGCAATCACCGCATTCATCTGACCGAGGATATTCAGGCGCGCTTCCAAAGCTTGGTTCAGCGCAATCTCCATGATTTCTTCGGTGATGCCGTTGATTTTGATGTCCATTTGCAGGGCGGTCACGCCCTTATCGGTACCCGCGACTTTGAAGTCCATATCACCGAGATGGTCTTCATCGCCGAGGATGTCGGTCAGAACGGCGAATTTGTCGCCTTCTTTCACCAGACCCATCGCGATGCCCGCTACCGGCGCTTTCATCGGAACGCCTGCATCCATCAGCGCCAGAGACGCGCCGCACACGGAAGCCATTGAGCTGGAGCCGTTGGATTCGGTGATTTCTGACACCACGCGAATGGTGTAGGGGAATTCGTCTTGTGTTGGCAGCATGGCCGCCACACCGCGACGCGCCAAACGACCGTGGCCAATTTCACGACGACCCGGGCTGCCCATACGACCACACTCGCCCACGGAGAACGGTGGGAAGTTGTAGTGGAGCATGAAGGCATCGCGTTTTTCGCCTTCTAAGGTGTCGAGCACCTGTGCATCACGCGCGGTACCCAAGGTAGCCACTACCAGCGCCTGTGTTTCGCCACGGGTGAACAGTGAAGAGCCGTGTGTTTTGCCCAGTACGCCCACTTCCACTTTCAGCGGACGCACGGTGCGGGTATCACGGCCATCAATACGCGGTTTGCCGTTTACGATGTTCTCGCGGACGGTGCGGTATTCCAGCAAGCCAAACACGTCTTTCACTTCGCCCGCTGGGAATTGGCCTTCGCCTTCACCGGCAAACTTGGCCAGCACTTGCTCACGCAACGCATCAAGAGCGGCATAACGCGCTTGCTTGATGGTGACGGTGTAAGCGTTGGAGATCGCTTCGCCAAATTCAGCACGAATGGCGTCAATCAGCACGGTGTTGGCTTGCGGTGCTTGCCAATCCCAACGTGGTTTGCCCGCTTCGGCAGCAAATTCAGTGACGGCTTTGATAACTGATTGGAATTCTTCGTGAGCGAACAAAACCGCGCCCAGCATTTGGTCTTCGGTCAGTTCTTGTGCTTCAGATTCCACCATCAGCACGGCGCTTTCAGTACCGGCGACCACCATGTCGAGGCGGGAGCTTTGCAGTTGCTCATAGGTTGGGTTCAGGATGTAACCCAGTTCGTCGTGATAGCCGACGCGCGCCGCGCCCACAGGGCCATCAAACGGAATGCCTGAAATCGCCAGCGCCGCTGACGTACCAATCATGGAAGCAATATCTGGATCGGTTTTTTTGTTGGTAGAAACAACGGTGCAAACCACTTGCACTTCGTTGAGGAAACCTTCAGGGAACAGCGGGCGAATGGGGCGGTCAATCAGGCGCGAGGTGAGGGTCTCTTTCTCAGAAGGACGGCCTTCACGCTTGAAGAAACCACCGGGGATACGACCGGCAGCATAGGTTTTTTCTTGATAATGAACGGACAGCGGGAAAAAGCCTTTGCCCGGATCAGCTTGTTTGGCGGCGACAACCGTCACCAGCACGCTGACATCTTCACTGCTAACCAGCACCGCGCCAGTGGCTTGGCGAGCGATACGGCCTGTTTCGAGGGTGTAGGTCGATTGACCAAATTGGAACGTCTTAGTAACCGGATTCACGGTGTCTTCCTTCTTCGTGTTGCCTTGGGGGAAATCGTTAAACCTGATACGTCACATCACGCACGCATGAACTGAAGTATCAGGTTTGAAAGCCAAAGGCCGGAAGCTCAACTACCCAGCGCACTGCTTGATAGCCAAACTTCCAGCCTTTGGAGAGCCACGTCTTAGCGACGCAGGCCCAGACGTGCGATCAGCGCGCTGTAACGGCTGCTGTCTTTACCTTTGAGGTAGTCGAGCAGCTTACGGCGTTGGTTCACCATGCGAATCAGACCGCGACGGCTGTGGTGGTCTTTGGAGTTCGCTTTGAAGTGGTCTTGCAGCTTGTTGATGTTGAAAGTCAACAGAGCCACTTGGACTTCAGGAGAGCCAGTGTCGCCTTCAGCTTGTTTGTAATCGTTAACAATCTGGGCTTTCTCTTGTGCGCTCAGTGCCATGTGGGCGTTCCTCTGAGTGAACAGGCCGGGCTTAATAACCCGTTTTCATGAAAGAGGTGTGACCGTGCCTGTTAACAGCCACCCTCGCTCGGTTGGTTAGAACCGAATTAAACGACGCGGCGCAATGCGCCCATCATCAGCGGCTTCACCGATTCCGATGAAACGCGCGTTGTCATCATACACACGCATCATGCCGAACGTTGGCGCTCCCGGCACCCACACCGGCTGACCGTGCAGCCAGTAATACGCGCTGTGCGCGGAAAGCTGCACGGTTGGCCAGTGGTCCAGACCGCTATCGGACGGCAGCAAGAAACGGTCGAGGGCTTCTGCACCACCCGCTTCATGTGCGGCCAGTAACTCATCCAAACTCACGGCTTGCGACAACTCAAACGGCCCGGCTTGCGTGCGACGCAAACCCGCTACATGCGCGCCACATCCCAGCGCCTGACCAATGTCTTCGACCAAGCTGCGAATGTAAGTGCCTTTGCTGCACTTCACGGACAAATCCGCAAAAGGGGCTTCAAAGCGCGTTAATTCAAGGCGTTCAATGGTAACAGAACGCGCTTCGCGCTCCACCACTTCCCCCGCACGCGCCAATTTATAGAGCGGCTGGCCGTCTTTTTTGAGCGCGGAATACATCGGGGGAATCTGTTGAATTGCGCCCCGAAAAGGAGGCAGTGCCGCTTCCAATGCCTCGCGGCTCACGGTGACGGGCTGCTGTGCTAACACCTCGCCTTCTGCGTCGCCGGTGCTGGTGGTCACACCGAGGTGCATCACCGTTTCATAGGCTTTTTCGGCATCCAACAAATATTGGGAAAATTTGGTGGCTTCACCGAAGCACAACGGCAGTACGCCGGTGGCTAACGGGTCAAGGCTGCCGGTATGCCCGGCTTTTTCGGCATTTAACAGCCAGCGCACTTTTTGCAAAGCCGCGTTGGAGCTCATGCCGCGTGGTTTGTCGAGAATTAAAATGCCGCTCACCGAGCGACGAATACGCTTGACCTGAGCCACGCCTACTCCCCGTTATTTTGCTCGTTATCCTGATGACGACGGTCTTCGGTGACAGCACGCTCAATCAGGGCTGATAAACGCGCGCCACGCGCCACGCTTTCATCGTAATGGAAATGCAGTTGCGGCACGGCGCGTAATTTGATGGCACGCCCAATCAGCAAGCGCAAATAACCGGCGGCATCTTGCAAAATTTCCAAATTGAGTGCGATGCGCTCCGGGTCTTCTTGGCCCATGACGGTGAAAAACACCTTGGCATGCGCCAAATCACGCGCCACATCCACACCCGTTAAGGTAATCATGCCCAGACGCGGGTCACGCACTTCGCGCTGAATTAAGGACGCCAACTCACGCTGCATCTGGTCGCCGATGCGCTGGGTACGGCTGTATTCTTTGGCCATATTCATTAACCCCCAGAAACGCCAAAAGCTAGAAACCTAAGACACCGTATTGGCGCGCTCAGGCTTCCAGCTTTGGCAAACTGCGCTTACAGAGAACGCGCTACTTGGACTTTCTCGAAGACTTCGATCTTGTCGCCGACGCGAACATCGTTGTAGCTCTTCACGCCGATACCGCACTCCATACCGTGACGTACTTCAGACATATCGTCTTTGTAACGGCGCAGAGATTCCAGCTCGCCTTCGAAGATAACCACGTCATCACGCAGAACGCGAATTGGGCGGTTACGGTACACAATACCTTCTGTCACCATACAGCCCGCAATTGCGCCGAACTTCGGTGAACGGAAGACATCACGCACTTCGGCAATACCCAGAATGTTTTCACGGACATCGCTGCCCAACATGCCGGTCAGTGCTTTCTTCACGTCTTCTACGATGTCATAAATGACGTTGTAGTAACGCAGATCCAAGCCTTCTTGCTCGACAATCTTACGCGCACCGGCGTCCGCACGAACGTTGAAGCCGAACAGTACCGCGTTCGAGGCCAGCGCCAAGTTGGCATCGCTCTCAGTGATACCACCGACACCGCCACCCACCACGCGGACTTGCACTTCGTCGTTGCCCAAGTCGGACAGCGCGCCTTGCAGGGCTTCGAGAGAACCACGCACATCGGTTTTGAGCACGATGTTGAGCGTTTTCTTCTCGTCTTGACCCATGGTCTCGAAGATATTTTCCAGCTTAGAAGACTGCTGACGCGCCAACTTAACTTCACGGAATTTGCCTTGACGGAACAGCGCCACTTCACGCGCTTTTTTCTCGTCGGAAACCACGGTCAGTTCGTCGCCTGCATCGGGTGTACCGTCCAAGCCGAGAATTTCGACCGGAATAGAAGGGCCCGCGTCTTTGATAGGCTCGCCGTTCTCATCCAACATGGCACGCACGCGACCATAGGTCACGCCAGCCAGCACGATGTCGCCTTGGCGCAGCGTACCGTTTTGCACCAACACGGTTGCAACAGGGCCACGGCCTTTGTCCAAGCGCGATTCGATGACCACACCACGACCGGGAGCGGTCGGAGTTGCCGTCAATTCCAACACTTCGGCTTGCAGCAGAACGGCTTCTAACAAGTCGTCGATGCCGTCACCGAATTTGGCGGAAACGTGAACGAATGGCGCATCACCGCCCCACTCTTCAGGGTTGACGCCACGCATGGCCAAATCAGACTTGATGCGGTCCGGGTCGGCGCTGGGCTTATCAATTTTGTTCACCGCCACCACGATAGGCACACCAGCGGCTTTCGCGTGCTGAATCGCTTCTTCGGTTTGCGGCATCACGCCATCGTCCGCCGCCACAACCAGAATCACGATGTCGGTAGCCTTGGCACCACGCGCACGCATCGCGGTAAACGCGGCGTGACCGGGGGTATCCAAGAACGTCACCATGCCGCGATCGGTTTCAACGTGGTACGCACCGATGTGCTGTGTAATACCACCGGCTTCACCATGCGCCACTTTGGTGCGACGAATGTAGTCGAGCAGCGAGGTTTTACCGTGGTCAACGTGACCCATGACGGTAACAACCGGCGCACGCGACACCGCTTCGCCTTCGAAACGCAGGGATTCAGCCAGTTGCTCTTCCAAGGCGTTTTCGCTGACCAGCTTCACTTTGTGGCCCATTTCTTCGGCCACCAGTTGCCCGGTTTCTTGGTCTAACACTTGGTTGATGGTGACAGGGCTGCCCATCTTGAACATGAATTTGACCACTTCAGCGCCTTTTACAGACATCTGAGCCGCCAATTCCGCCACAGTGATGGTTTCGCCGATAGTCACTTCACGCACGATTGGGCCGGTTGGGCTTTGGAAACCGTGCTGATTGCGTTTCTTCGCTTTGTTTTTGCCACCGCGACCGCCACGACGTGCAAACCCTTCTTCCTCATCGCCTGCGCTGCGCACAGTGACGCGCGGAGCAGCAACACGGTCTTTCAGGGTAGTACGCGGTTGGCTTTGCTTACGTTCACGACGCTCGTCGTCTTCATTACGACGCACAGGCGGCGCAACGCGACGGCCTTCGTCTTTGCGCTCAGGCGCAGCAGCCGGTTTTACCGGCGCAGACGGGTCAAGCGCAGCGGCGGCGGCGGCTTCGGCGGCGGCACGCGCTGCGGCTTCTGCACGACGCGCTTCAATAGCACGCAAACGTGCTTCTTCAGCATCACGTTGACGGCTTTCGGCCTCGGCTTTTTTACGCGCTGCGTCTTCGGCGGCGCGCTTTTCATTTTGCTCGCGCTTCTGGGCAGCCGCTACTTCGGCAGGATCAGGCGTGACGAAGGTTTTTTTCTTACGCACTTCGACGCTGATGGTTTTGCTGCCAGCAACCTTTACGGTGCTGGTGGTTTTACGCTTTAGCGTAATCTTGTTGGGCTCTTGCAACTTTTCACCGTGACTGCTTTTCAGGTGTGCCAACAGCTTCTGCTTCTCGGCATCGGTTACCGGTTGATCGGCACTGGTGTGCGGCAGACCCGCCTTACGCATTTGTTGCAGCAGGCGTTCCACCGGTGTATTGACCTCAAGGGCCAGTTTTTTCACCGTGACTTGCGTCATGCACTTCTCTCCTCTGGCCGCAACCGATTATTCAAACCAATGCGCTCGGGCAGCCATAATCAGCTTACCAGCACGTTCTTCGTTCATGTCATCAATTGCGAGCAAATCATCAATAGATTGCTCTGCCAAATCTTCGCGCGTCACAACGCCACGCACCGCTAACTCAACAGCCAGCTCATTACTCATACCTTCCAACGCTAATAAGTCGTCGGCAGGATGAGCGCCTGCGAGTTTTTCTTCGGTGGCAATGGCCTTAGTCAACAGACGGTCTTTGGCACGCGCGCGTAATTCGTTGACTAACTCCTCGTCCAGCCCTTCGATACTCAGCATCTCTTCGACTGGAACGTAGGCAATTTCGTCTAACGTCGTAAAACCAGCTTCCACTAATAGTTGTGCCAGTTCTTCATCAACTTCTAAATCAGCGACAAAGCGATTAACTACAGCTCCGGCTTCCGCTTGCTGACGTGTTTGGTAGTCAGCTTCAGTCATAACATTGAGTGTCCAGCCGGTTAATTGGCTGGCCAAACGCACGTTCTGACCACTGCGGCCAATGGCTTGCGCTAAGTTGCTTTCGGCAACGGCAATGTCCATTGAGTGAGCATCCTCATCAACGATGATTGCTGCCACTTCAGCCGGTGCCATCGCATTGATAACGAACTGCGCGGGATTATCGTCCCAGAGCACAATATCTACGCGCTCATTGCACAGCTCACCGGAAACCGCTTGCACGCGAGAACCACGCATACCAATACAGGCACCTTGTGGATCAATGCGTTTGTCTTTGGAGCGAACCGCAATCTTGGCACGCGAACCGGGATCGCGTGCAGCCGCCATAACCTCGATGAGCCCTTCTGAAATCTCAGGCACTTCAATGTAAAACAGCTCCATCAGCATTTCTGGCGCGGTACGGGACAGCACTAACTGCGGGCCACGGTGCTCAGTGCGAATCTCTTTTAATAACGCGCGAATACGCATTCCAACACGGAACGTCTCACGCGGGATGAGGTGTTCGCGCGCTAAAAAAGCCTCGGCGTTATTGCCCAAGTCCACAATGACACTTTCGCGCGTCACTTTTTTAACGGTACCCGAAACGATTTCGCCTATCTTGCTGCGGTAGGCGTTCACAATTTGCGCGCGTTCTGCCTCGCGCACTTTCTGCACAATGACTTGCTTTGCCGTTTGTGCAGAGATGCGGCCAAAATCTACTGATTCGATTTTGGATTCAATGACATCGCCGACTTTAGCGTCTTCTTTATCCACAATCGCAGCCGTAAGCGGCAATTGTGCAGCAGGATTTTCTAGATCGTCATCCGCTACTACTGACCAACGCTGAAAGGTTTCGTAACTACCATTCTGACGATTAATCGCAACGCGAATATCGACGTTTTCTTCGTCTTGCAGTTTTTTTGTCGCCGTAGCGAGTGCCAGTTCTAATGCCTCGAAAATGACGCCAGGCGGAACGCCCTTTTCGTTAGATACCGAATCTACTACCAGCAGTACTTCTTTACTCATCGTACGCCTCGCTTTCCGCAGTTCGTAAACATCTGATAGAACAGCGTATTATTCAAAACGCGGGATAATGTTGGCTTTATCAATCTGCTCAATCGGGAGCAGATATTCATGGTCATCAACCTGAACGACCACGTCTTGTTCCTCAATCCCACGCAATACACCTTGAAAATTACGGCGCCCTTCGAATGCGGAACGCAGCCGTATTTTGACCTGCTCACCGATATGTGCAGCAAATTGCTCCAGCGTGAATAAAGGACGATCCATTCCAGGGGAAGATACCTCAAGGGTGTACTCACTACTGATAGGATCTTCCACATCCAACACTGCACTGATTTGACGGCTGACTTTCTCACAGTCATCAATCAGAACACCCTCTGCATGATCAATATATATCCGCAACAAGGAGTGTTTTCCTTGAGAGATAAATTCGACACCCCAGCATTGATAGCCAAGCGCTTCAACCACCGGGGCCAGCAAGGCCTGCAACTGCTCCAGTTTGCTTGACACTTGTTGCCTCCGAACGCTTTGCAAAAAAAAATGGGCTTGCAGCCCATCGTTATTGAACATCACCCTCGAACGGGATGATTTCTATCCAAGCTAACAAAAAGCCCCTTTGAAAGGGGCTTTTGTCGATTGGTTGCGGGAGCAGGATTTGAACCTACGACCTTCGGGTTATGAGCCCGACGAGCTACCAGACTGCTCCATCCCGCGTCTAAAACAAGACACTTATCGTGAATTTGGTACCGAGGAGGGGACTCGAACCCCTACAGCCTGTGGCCACTACCACCTCAAGGTAGCGTGTCTACCAATTCCACCACCTCGGCACAAAACTTCATGTACTGACGCTTCGACACCTTATTTCTGAGGTTGTGCCGCAGGTACTGGTACATCTGAACTATTCTGCTTAACTTCAGTAAGTTCTACTGGTACAGCAGGAAGTCCAACTGCGCTCACTATATCAGCTTTTTGCTTGGCGTAAAACGCTAGAGTTAAACTTGTTGCAAAAAAAACCGCAGCTAACACCGCAGTCATGCGGCTCAGGAAGGTTGCAGAGCCTTGGCTACCGAACACAGTACCCGATGCACCCGCGCCAAATGATGCGCCTGCATCAGCACCTTTACCATGCTGAACTAAAACCAGCCCGACCAATGCCAGTGAAACAACCAAATGCACAACAATAATTAACGTTTCCAGCACAATTAACACTCCAGCGCAGCACGGCAAATTGCGCCAAATTCTTGAGCATCCAAGGAGGCACCGCCGACTAGCCCTCCATCAATATCCGGCATTTGGAACAGTTCAGATGCCGAGGCTGCTTTTACACTACCGCCATACAAAACGCGCAGTGTGTCTGCTAACTCAGGGGCAGACGCACGCACATGCGCGCGAATCACCGCGTGAATTGCTTGTGCGTCTTCAGGCGTTGCACTCAAACCCGTACCAATAGCCCACACCGGTTCATAAGCCACAACCGCATTAGCAAACGCGGCAATACCTAATTGCGAAATAACGGCATCTAACTGCGCCAGCACAACGGTGGTTGCTTGGCCTTGTTCGCGCTCTGCCAGCGTTTCACCTACGCACAAAATAGGTGTCAAACCAGCGGCTTGCGCGGCTGCAAATTTATTCACCACGACGGCATCGGTGTCGCCTAGCAGGGCGCGGCGTTCGGAGTGACCCACTAATACATAGGCACAACCAACGTCTTTTAACTGTTCCGCCGACACCTCGCCCGTAAATGCACCGAAGCCAGAAACCGCCGCACAATCTTGAGCGCCGATCTGCACCGTGCCATTACCAAGCGCATTCATGACGGGCACTAAATGCACAAATGTTGGAATAACAACGACATCCAACGATGTGGGTACGTTCTGCGCGCGCAGCCCTTCAACAAGCGCCGCAACGCTCGTACAGCTACCGTGCATTTTCCAGTTACCTGCGACCATAGGTCGGCGCATGTGCGGACCTCCACGTCAAAAATGCGCGCGATGGTACTCAAGCTGTCCACCACGCGCAACGAATTGCCCCGATTAACTTGCTAACGAACGCGCCAAGGCTGCCAACGCCTCCGCGTGATGGCGAACCACCGCTTCCTCTTCACCTTCTACCATGATGCGTAATAAAGGCTCAGTGCCCGATTTACGCAACAACACCCGACCACGCCCCTCCAACGCCTCAACCACCTGATCACACGCCTGTTGCAAAGCAGCGTGTTGGGTTGGGTCTTGGCCGGGCGTGAGGCGCACATTGACCAAAATTTGTGGGTATTTATGCCACGCCTGACGCGCATCGGCTAAACGCTGGTCACGGCGGCGCAACGCTAACACCACTTGCAACGCGGCAATAATCGCATCGCCGGTCGTTGTGTGCTGGCGGCAAACGATGTGCCCGGAGTTTTCTCCCCCCAACACCCAACCGCGATTGGCCATTTCTGCCATCACATAGCGGTCACCTACGTTGGCGCGGATAAATGGAATATCGCGCGCCTTTAATGCCAGTTCTAACCCGAGATTGCTCATCAGCGTACCGACTACGCCCGTACCAGCGGGCAAACGGTCGCGCTCTTGAATATCCGTCGCAATGATGTACAGCAGTTCATCGCCATCAACCAGATGGCCGGTGTGGTCGACCATCATCACGCGATCGCCATCGCCATCAAACGCAATGCCGATATCAGCGCCCTGCTCAACCACTATTTTTTGTAGCGCCTGCATGTGGGTAGAACCCACACCCGCGTTAATGTTGACGCCATCAGGTTGTGCCGCTGTAACAATTACCTCAGCACCCAACTCGCGGAACACACTCGGCGCGACTTTATAGGTAGCGCCGTGCGCGCAATCGAGGGCTATTTTCAGACCCGCTAAACTGGTGCTAGTCGGGACACTGCTTTTACAAAATTCGATGTAACGACCGGCGGCATCATTCACACGCGACGCTTTTCCCAGATGCGCCGACTCCACCACCGACATCGGCTGGTCGAGTAACTCTTCAATCATGGATTCCACGTCATCCGGTAGTTTGGTGCCACTGCCGGAGAAAAACTTAATGCCGTTGTCATCATGCGGATTGTGCGAGGCACTAATCACGATGCCCGCATCGGCGTGGAAGGTGCGCGTCAGGTACGCAATCGCGGGTGTAGGCATAGGCCCCAGCAGCATGACATCCGCGCCAGCGGCAATTAAACCGGCCTGCAACGCGGACTCAAACATATAGCCAGAGATGCGCGTATCCTTGCCAATCAATACCTTACACAAGCCATGACGACGAAACGCCATGCCCGCTGCCCAGCCCAAACGCAACACAAACTCGGGGGTAATGGGAAACTCACCAACACGGCCACGAATTCCATCGGTGCCAAAATACTTTCTACCCACCCGAACCTCCTCAGTCTGCGTGCGCTACGGCGCTAATCATGTTTACGACATCCACGGTTTCTGCGACATCGTGGACTCGCACAATATGCGCCCCTTTGCTCACCGCCAAGGCAGCAAGGGCTAGACTTCCGTACAACCGCTCGTGAGTTTCTTTGCCCAACACGCGCCCAATCATGCTTTTACGCGAAGCCCCCACCAGCAGCGGCAAGCCAAACGCATGCAGTTCCGCAAGATGCCGGAATAAACTCAAGTTGTGTTCTAACGTCTTGGCAAAACCAAAACCTGGGTCAAGCACGATGCGCGCTTGCGGAATACCCGCCGCAACACAGGCGGCAATGCGTTCGGCGAGAAAAGTCGCTACTTCGCGCTGAATATCGGGGTATTGGGGGGCATCTTGCATAGTGGTTGGTTCGCCGCGCATGTGCATCAAACAAACCGGCAAACCGCTGGCGGCAGCCACTTCTAACGCACCGGGACGCTGTAACGCGCGCACATCATTCAGCAACCCCGCACCCGCCAGCGCCGCTTCACGCATCACCGCCGGGCACGAGGTATCAACCGAAATCACCACATCCAACTCGCGCGCAATCGCTTCCACTACCGGAATGACGCGCGCCAGCTCTTCGGCTTCACTCACAGGCGCAGCACCGGGGCGGGTTGATTCGCCGCCCACATCCACCAGTGTGGCTCCGGCCTTCACCATCGCTTCAGCATGACGCAGCGCCGCATCAATGTGGTTAAAACGTCCGCCGTCTGAAAAAGAATCCGGCGTGACATTCAAAATCCCCATCACCTGCGGGCGCGACAGGTCAAGCTGGCGACGGCCACACGAGAGCCATCCACTAAAGGGCGCGGGCGTCATCGAAATCAGTGCTCCCCCGCCGGATTACCGATAGTCGGCACGTCTGAATCAACCACTGCCGCTTTCACGGTTTTGCCGGAGCCAGAATTTTTATCGTCCCAGCCCTTCGGTTCGCGTGGCTCGCGGCCTTGCATGATGTCATCAACCTGTTCGGCGTCGATGGTTTCAAACTTCATCAGGGCTTGCGTCATCGCGTGCAGCTTGTCGATATTTTCGTGCAGAGCGCGTTCCGCGTCGGCGTAATTTGTGTCGATGATGGATTTCACTTCATCATCAATCAGGCGCGCCGTTTCTTCAGAAACATGGCTGCTGCGCCCCACAGAACGCCCCAAAAATACCTCGCCCTCTTCTTCGGCATACGACAGGAAGCCCAATTTTTCCGACATGCCCCACTGCGTCACCATCGTGCGTGCAATGCGCGTGGCTTGGCTAATATCACCCATCGCGCCGTTAGTGACTTTTTCATGGCCGAAAATCAGCTCTTCCGCAAGACGTCCGCCGAAAATCATTTTCAGTTTGTTGTTCAACCACAAGCGGTTGTAGCCCAGATGGTCACGTTCAGGCAGCGACACCGTCACGCCCAACGCACGACCACGCGGAATAATCGTCACTTTGTGTACGGGGTCAGACGGGAACAAACAGCCCAAAATGGCATGACCCGATTCGTGATAGGCGGTGAGTAATTTTTCGTCCTCGGTCATCACCATAGAGCGGCGCTCGGCACCCATCATGATTTTGTCCTTGGCCAACTCAAAATCTTTCATCTCGACCAAGCGTTTGCCGTTACGCGCCGCAAACAACGAGGCTTCGTTGACTAAATTCGCCAATTCAGCACCCGAAAAGCCCGGCGTACCACGCGCCAATACCGATGGCTCAACGTCTTCACCGAGTGGCACTTTTTTCATGTGAACTTGCAAAATTTGCTCACGGCCACGCACATCGGGTAAGCCCACCACGACTTGACGGTCAAAACGACCGGGGCGCAGCAACGCAGGGTCAAGGACGTCCGGGCGGTTGGTGGCGGCAATCACGATGATGCCGTCATTCATTTCAAAGCCGTCCATTTCAACCAATAACTGGTTGAGGGTTTGCTCGCGTTCATCGTGGCCACCGCCTAAACCGGCACCGCGATGACGACCCACAGCGTCAATTTCATCAATAAAGATGATGCAAGGCGCGTGTTTTTTGGCTTGCTCGAACATATCGCGCACCCGCGACGCACCCACGCCCACAAACATTTCCACGAAATCAGAGCCAGAAATGGTGAAAAACGGCACTTTGGCTTCACCGGCGATGGCTTTCGCCAGCAAGGTTTTACCGGTACCGGGCGGGCCAACCATCAACACGCCGCGCGGAATACGACCGCCTAAACGCTGAAACTTGCTGGGATCACGCAAGAAATCAACTAATTCGCCCACTTCTTCTTTGGCTTCATCGCAACCAGCGACGTCGGCCAAGGTGGTTTTTACTTGGTCTTCAGACAGTAGGCGCGCTTTGCTTTTGCCAAAGCCCATCGGGCCGCCACGACCACCGCCGCCGCCCTGCATCTGGCGCATAAAGAACATGAAAACCGCGATGATGACCAGAATCGGGAAACTGGCGACCAGCAGTTGGCTCCACAAACTTTGCTGCTCAGGCATTTTGCCTGTGATGGACACATGGTTATTGATGAGATCACCAATTAACCCATTGTCCTGAATGGCTGGGCGCACGGTGTCAAACGAACTGCCATCAATTCGTCGACCACTAATGACATAACCATCCACAGTGACTTGTTCAATCTTGCCGTCTTTGACCTGTTGGATGAATTCCGAATAGGTCAGATTGCTCGCCTCTGGGCGGGACGAGAAACTGTTCATCCCTGTAACCAGAACTGCGGCGATGATTAGCCACATGATCAGGTTCTTTGCCATGTCGTTCAATTCACTACCCTCGC
>CAZBNX010000003.1:12432-18015 GCA_964493255.1 uncultured Pseudomonas sp. | reverse complement strand
ATGATTAGCCACATGATCAGGTTCTTTGCCATGTCGTTCAATTCACTACCCTCGCTGACCGGCCCCGCCCTGGAAACCGCTTCACATGACGGCCGGATTCTCGGCCTAAGTTACTACAGCTGCCCGTTGGTCGGGCAGACTGGGGTTGTAACGCTATTTGATTAAGGATTGCCTCGGAATCCGCGCGCCAGCAGGTATTGCTCTCTGGAGCGGTCACGGGACGACAGCGGCTTACGCATCAGCACCTTGTCAAACTGCTCACGCACGTCGCGCAGATACGTATCAAATCCTTCACCTTGGAAAATTTTAATCAGAAAATCGCCGCCAGGTGCTAACACCCGACCCGCCAAATCCAAGGCCAATTCGCACAAATACATAGCGCGCGGTTGGTCGGCTTCACGGACACCACTCATATTGGGGGCCATATCCGAAATCACAAGGTTGACGGGGTGCTCGCCAATGGCGTCCAGAATGCGCGAAAACACGGCATCATCGGTGAAATCGCCTTGAATGAAGGTGACATCCGGGATGCTGTCCATCGGCAAAATATCGGACGCAATCAGACGCCCTTTGTTGCCAATCACACGGCTGGCCACTTGCGACCAACCGCCGGGCGCAGAACCCAAATCCACCACGGTGATGCCGGGGCGCAAAATGCGGTCTTTTTCTTGGATTTCGAGCAGTTTGTAACTGGCGCGCGAACGATAGCCGTCACGCTGTGCCATTTTCACATACGGGTCATCGAAATGTTCTTTTAGCCAACGATGGCTGCTTTTAGAGCGGGTGGTTTGGGCCACGGATTACCTCAATCTGGGCGGCTGACGGACACTCGGGTACACTAGCCGCCGCTTTCAAAACCGGATCAGACGCAAGGGGCAGATTATGCCGCTCACTAATGAGCAGAAGAAACACTACAAAGCTATTGGCCACCACCTGAATCCCGTCTTGATCGTGTCGGAGAATGGTTTGACCGAAGGTGTATTAGCTGAATTAGACCGCGCGCTCAACGACCACGAGCTCATTAAGATCAAATTTGCCTTGACCGAACGCGATGACCGCCGTGCGCTCATCGACGAATTGAGCCAAGTGGCAAGCTGCGAGCTTGTGCAAGTCATCGGCAAAATGGCGTTGGTTTACCGCAAAGCGGCTAAACAAAACCGTCACCTGTCCAACATCGTTCGCCACACGCTCTAAACCAGACGCTTTTTAGCACCTTCTTACACGGAGCCTCCATGTCTCAACTTGATTTATCCAGCGACGAAGCGCGCGTTAGCTACGGCATCGGTTTGCAATTAGGCAACCAACTGCGCGACAACCCACCGCCCGGCGCGCAACTCGACGCCATTTTAGCGGGAATCACGGACGCTTTTAACGGGCTGGAAGTGCGTGTTTCTAACGAAGCCTTGAATGCCAGCTTCCAAGTGATTCGTGAGCGCATGCAGGCCGAAGCGGCTGCCAAAGCCGAGCGCGCCGCTGCTGCTGGCGTTGAATACTTGGCGGCGAACGCACAACGCGAAGGCGTTACCGTGCTGCCGTCTGGTTTGCAATACGAAATCCTGACCGCTGGCGAAGGCGCACGCCCTAGCAAAGAGGACACCGTTCGCACGCATTATCACGGCACGCTGATTGACGGCACTGTCTTTGATAGTTCGTATCAACGCGGCAAACCGGCTGAGTTCCCCGTCGGGGGCGTGATTAAAGGCTGGATTGAAGCCCTGCAACTGATGCCCGAAGGCAGCAAATGGCGCTTGCACGTTCCCAGTGAATTGGCCTACGGCGCACAAGACATGGGCAGCATTCCCCCGCACAGCGTGCTGATTTTTGATGTAGAACTCATCAAAATTCTGTAACAAAAAAGCCCGCTTCTAAAGCGGGCTTTTTCATACGTATCAATCTGCTAGTAAGTGCGCGCCACGGCAAATTCGGTCAATTCAACCAGCGCATCACGGTACTGACCTGCCGGTAAATGGTCGAGGCACGCAATGGCGCGCGCGGCTTGTTCACGCGCTTTTTGCGCGGTGTATTCCAACGCGCCGCTGTCTTCAATGGCGGCCAACACGGCTTCCATATCGTCTAAGCCGCCTTGTTGTACCGCACGACGCACCAGCGCCGCTTGCTCTGGCGTACCTTCGCGCATCGCATAAATCAGCGGCAGCGTGGCTTTGCCTTCAGCCAAATCATCGCCTACGTTTTTGCCTAATGTGGCAGAGTCACCGCGATAATCCAGCCAATCATCCACCAACTGAAACGCCACACCGAGCGCGTCACCAAACTGGCGCAACGCTTCCGTTTGTTCGGCAGGAGCCTCCGCCAATAAACCCGCGCCTTGCGTTGCCGCTTCGAACAACATCGCGGTTTTGCCGCGAATCACTTCCATATAAATTTCTTCGGTCGTGCTGGCATCGCGTTGCTGCGATAGCTGCAACACTTCACCTTCCGCAATGACGCGCGTGGCATTCGCCAAAATTTGCATGATGGGATAAACACCCAACTCCACCAGCATTTCAAACGAGCGCGCGTACAGGAAATCCCCCACCAAAACGCTAGGCGCGTTGCCCCACATTGCGTTAGCGGTCGCCCGACCGCGCCGCATGTCGGATTTATCCACCACATCATCGTGCAACAGCGTGGCGGTATGCAGAAATTCGATAGAAGCCGCCAGCAAATTCAGGCGATAACCGCTGATGCCCAACGCATTGCCCGCCAGCAACACCAGCAAGGGACGCAGGCGTTTTCCGCCCGCCGAGGTGATGTATTCACCAATTTTTTCCACCAGCGGAACGCGAGACGTGAGCTGTTGGCGAATGATGGCATCGACCGCAGCGAAATCATCCGCCACAACGCGGTAAAAGGCTTGGGGTTGCATAGCGTTTTGAGCTCCTCGAAGGTTGCGCGGCATGCTAGGGAGCGCGCTCTAGCACTGTCAAGGTAAGGGGCTTCGTGCTTGCCAGTACAGGGCGCGACAAGTAAAATCGCGACCCCAAACTTCCTGGCACTTCCCTGCCTTACGCAATGCACTGACAACCTTCCGGCGTCATGCAGCCATGCTGGCCAATAATTCTTCTGATTAAGTGCCAGGTGAGCAGGTTTAACGGAGACCCTCCATGTACGCAGTAATTGTTACCGGCGGCAAGCAATACAAAGTCGCTGTAGGCGAATACCTGAAAATCGAAAAACTCGAAATCGCTACTGGCGAAACCGTGAATTTCGACAAAGTGCTGCTGGTCAGCAACGGCGAAGACCTGAAAATCGGCGCTCCTGTTGTTGAAGGCGCGACGGTGACTGCCGAAGTCATCAACCAAGGCCGCCACGACAAAATTCGTATCATCAAGTTCCGCCGTCGTAAGCACCACATGAAGCGTCAGGGCCACCGTCAGTGGTTCACTGAAATCAAAATCACTGGCATCAACGCCTGATTTCACTTTTTTCCGGAGTAACTGACTCATGGCACACAAAAAAGCTGGCGGTTCCACGCGCAACGGCCGCGATTCCGAAAGTAAACGCCTTGGCGTGAAAATGTTCGGCGGCCAAGCTGTATTGGCTGGCAACATTCTGGTTCGTCAACGCGGCACCAAATTCCATGCTGGCTACGGCGTTGGTATCGGCAAAGACCACACCCTGTTTGCGAAAGTAGAAGGCGTGGTTAAGTTCGAAACCAAAGGCGCTTTTGGCCGCAAATATGTGAGCGTCGTGGCTAACTAATCGCGCGCTTGCTGAAAAAGCCCTGTCAGCAGACAGGGCTTTTTTGTTTGTACCCTTTGCTCCAAATGACCCGCCCCAGCGGGAAGGCGTTCTCCATGAAATTCGTCGATGAAGTATCCATCCACGTCCAAGCCGGTGATGGCGGCAACGGTTGCCTAAGCTTCCGGCGTGAAAAATTCATGCCCAACGGCGGGCCAGACGGCGGCGATGGCGGTGATGGCGGTTCCGTTTGGCTTCAAGCGGACATCAACTTAAACACCTTGGTTGATTACCGTTACACCCGTAATTTCCAAGCAGAGCGCGGTCAAAATGGCCGCAGTAAAGATTGCACAGGCGGCAAAGGTGAAGACCTCACGCTGCCCGTTCCTGTCGGTACCACCATCATTGATGCGGCCACTCAAGACATCATCGGCGACCTCACCGAAGACGGCCAACGCATTCTCGTCGCACGCGGCGGTTGGCACGGCTTGGGAAATATCCGTTATAAAACAAGTACAAACCGCGCCCCGCGTCAAACGTCTCCCGGCAAACCGGGCGAAGCGCGTGACCTCAAATTAGAGCTGAAAGTCTTGGCCGACGTCGGTTTATTGGGTATGCCCAACGCCGGTAAAAGTACGCTCATTCGCGCCGTGTCTGCGGCACGCCCGAAAGTCGCGGACTATCCCTTCACCACGCTGGTGCCTAACTTGGGTGTGGTCAGTGTGGGCCGCTTAAAAAGTTTCGTTATCGCGGATATTCCCGGTCTGATTGAAGGCGCTTCCGACGGCGCGGGCTTGGGCATTCGCTTCCTCAAACACTTGGCGCGCACCCGTTTGCTGCTGCACCTCGTGGACCTCGCGCCGCTGGATGATTCCAATCCGGCCGATGCCGCTGAAGCCATCATCCGTGAGCTGAGTCGTTTTAGCCCTGCGCTGACAGAACGCGACCGCTGGTTAGTGCTCAACAAAGCCGACCAACTGCTCGATGAAGAACGCGACGCGCGCATGAAAGCCGTGATTGAGCGCCTGAATTGGACCGGCCCGGTGTATGTCATTTCAGCCCTTGAGCGCGAAGGCACCGAGCGGTTGTGCGGCGACATCATGAATTACATCGACCTGCGTAACGAGCGCATGGCCGAAGAACCTGAATTTGCCGAAGCCATCGCCACGCTGAACCAACGCATCGAAGACGAGGCGCGCGCCCGTCTGCAAGCGTTAGACGATGCGCGCGCGTTGCGTCGTGCGGGTATCCGCAGCGCGGATGAAGTGCCGGATGACGATTACGACGACTTTGATGAAGACGACGAAGACGGTCCGGAAATTTTCTACGTCCGCTAAGGGTGCAGAACATGCGTGAAAAGGTGAGCAAAGCCCGTCGCTGGGTAGTAAAAATCGGCAGTGCTTTACTCACTGCCGACGGTCGTGGCCTTGACCGAGGCGCGATGGCGGTGTGGGTTGAACAAATGGTCGCGCTGCGACAAGCGGGCATCGAGCTGGTGCTGGTCTCGTCGGGTGCAGTGGCGGCGGGCATGAGCCGTTTAGGTTGGAATGAACGTCCCAATACGCTGCACGCGCTGCAAGCGGCGGCGGCGGTGGGTCAGATGGGCTTAATTCAAGCATGGGAATCCAGCTTTGCCGGACACGAGCTACAAACCGCGCAAGTGTTGCTCACGCATGATGATTTATCCGACCGTCAACGCTACTTGAATGCGCGCAACACGCTGCGAACGCTGGTCGATTTGGGTGCAATTCCGGTTATTAATGAAAACGATACCGTCGTCACAGACGAAATCCGTTTCGGCGATAACGACACCTTAGCGGCGCTGGTGGCCAATCTGGTGGAAGCGGATTTGCTGGTCATCTTGACCGACCGTGATGGCATGTTCGACGCCGACCCACGCCA
>CAZBNX010000003.1:2518-12332 GCA_964493255.1 uncultured Pseudomonas sp. | reverse complement strand
ATTTGCTGGTCATCTTGACCGACCGTGATGGCATGTTCGACGCCGACCCACGCCATAACCCAGACGCCCGTTTGATTTTTGAAGCCCGCGCCGACGACCCCAGTTTAGACGCGGTGGCCGGTGGCACCGGCGGCGCATTAGGGCGTGGCGGGATGCAAACCAAGCTGCGCGCAGCCCGTTTAGCGGCACGCTCAGGCGCCAGCACCATCATTGTGGGCGGTCGAATTGAGCGTGTTCTTGACCGTTTACGCGCGTCTGAACGCTTGGGCACCTTGCTCACACCGGAGAAAAGCCGTTACGCGGCACGCAAACAGTGGTTAGCCGGACACCTGCAAACGCGCGGCACCGTGGAGCTGGATGCGGGCGCGGTGCGCGCGTTGGTCGAGCAGCGCAAAAGTCTGTTGCCCGTTGGCGTGGTGGCGGTTGAAGGCAGCTTCCGGCGCGGTGAAATGGTGGTGTGTATGGCCCCGGATGGGCGTGAAGTCGCACGCGGGCTAATTAATTACAGCGCCGATGACGCACGTCGTATTATGGGTCTGGGAACGGAAGCCATTGAGCAAACGCTCGGCTACCTTGACGATGTAGAAATGATTCACCGTGATAATTTGGTGCTTACATGAACTTCTTAAAGAAATCGCTTGTTGCTTTGCTGGCGCTTGGCTCATTGAGCGCACACGCGGAAACCATTGGTGAAGTGTCCACCGTGTTTAAGCTGCTCGGCCCAGACCACAAAATTGTGATTGAAGCGTTCGATGACCCGAAAGTCGAAGGCGTGACCTGTTACCTGTCACGCGCCAAAACGGGCGGCATTCGCGGCGGCTTGGGCATCGCAGAAGACCGCTCTGATGCGTCTATTGCGTGCCGTCAAATCGGCCCCATCAAAATGGCGGGCGACCTGAAAGACGGTGAAGAAGTGTTCAAAGAACGCACCTCGCTCGTCTTTAAAAGTATGCAAGTGGTACGTTTCTTCGATAAAAAACGCAACACCTTGATTTATATGGTGTACAGCGACCGCTTAATCGAAGGCAGCCCGAAAAATTCCGTTACCGCCATCCCAATTCAACCGTGGCGCGCTAACTAAGGTTGCAAAAAAAGGCCAACAACTGTTGGCCTTTTTTCTGCCTGCCAGAAATTACTCGTCCTTGCCTTTACTACGCACGGCGCGCTGAATTTCACGGTCGGAATCGCGTTCTTTTTCTACCGCGCGTTTATCGAACTCTTTTTTACCTTTAGCGAGGGCAATTTCGCACTTCACCAAATGCTTTTTCCAGTACAGCGATAAGGCCACACAGGTATAGCCTTTCTGCTGCACAGCCCCGAAGAGCTTTCCGAGTTCTCGTTTATTTAACAACAGCTTACGGGTTCGCATTGGGTCAGCGATAACGTGCGTACTGGCGGCATTCAGCGGCGTAATGCGGCCACCAAATAACCACGCTTCGCCCTCTTTCAGCAAAACGTAGCTGTCGGTTAGCTGCCCTTTGCCTGCACGCAAACTTTTTACTTCCCAACCCACCAACGCCACACCCGCCTCAAAGCGTTGCTCGATGTGATAGTCGTGGAGTGCTTTTTTGTTCTGCGCGATGGAGCCGCCGGATACTTTTTTCTGTTTAGTCATAAATCACACAATTCTGAAGGTAGACACCGCCACGCAGCGTCGTGCATTAACTTGAGCGGTTGGGGCGAATTTTAGAGAATATACGCTCAATTTTCGTGGAGTTCCCCGCGACATGAGCACCCGTATCCAGCGTTCTGCTTTGCTGCCTTACCCAGCGCGTGCGCTTTATGATTTGATCAACGACGTAGCCAGCTACCCGCAGTTTTTACCGTGGTGCAGCGGTACGGAGGTGCTGGAAAGCACAGAAACCCGTATGCGTGCGACGCTAAAAGTCGGGAAAGCCGGTATCAAGCAACAATTCACAACCTGTAACCATTTAGTACCGGGTGAATCCATCACCATGCAGCTTGAATCAGGCCCTTTTCGGGCGCTGCACGGCGTTTGGACGTTTCATGTCTTAAATGAAGAAGCGTGCAAAATTACGCTTGATTTGTCGTTTGAATACTCTGGTGCCTTAGTGAAAGCCACGTTAGGGCCGCTGTTTAATCAGGCTGCGACCACAATGGTTGAAGCGTTCTGTCAACGAGCGCGCGCCCTTTATGGATAACGGCCTTACGGTTGAGGTGGTGTACGCCCTTAGCCATCGTCAGAAAATGGTGCGCGTGTCTGTGCCGGTTGGTACAACACTGCGGCAAGCGGTTGAATTATCGGGCATTTCTGCTTTCTTCCCTGACTTGAACACGTCGCAAGCACCGCTCGGCATTTTCAGCAAAGTGGTTCCTAAACCCGAAGAGCGTTTAGTCGAAGACGGCGATCGCATCGAAATTTATCGCCCGCTCATCGCTGACCCGAAAGAAGTCCGCAAACAGCGCGCCGCTAAACTGTCGCGCAAAGACGCTGAAACAGCGTCTTAGGCACGTTTTTTTGTTACTCAATTTTGCCGGGTTTAGGTACTGGAGCCGGTTGCGCGTCATCAACTTGACGCTGCAAACGCTCCAATAACGAACCGGGTGCGGCCGCTTTCGGGGCTGCGACAGGTGCCGGTGGCGTTGTTACAGGCGCTGCCGCTTTTTGCGGCGCTGCCGGTGCAACCGCTGCCGGACTTGGTTTGCCGTGAATCGCGTCATCACGGCTGGTACCGGGCAAGAAATTTCCAGACAACCCCATGAGGCGGTCATTACGGTCAAACGTCAGGCTGACGCGCTCTTGCTGGCGTGGGCCACCACCGGGCTGAATGCTGTAGAGATAATCCCAACGATTGGCATGAAATGTATCGGTAATCAGCGGATTACCCATGATGAAACGCACTTGGCTGCGCGTCATACCGGGGCGCAGTTGGTCTATCATGTCCTGCGTAATCACGTTGCCTTGCTGGATATCAATCTTATACACCCCCGGAAACGAACAGCCTGCCAATGTGGCAATGCCCAGAAAGGTAAGGCAGGTCAGCATGAGCTTGGCTTTTTGCATCGGTGGGTTCTCTATCTAGTATGGCAATAGGCTCGGGATAATACCCGGATTGACGGGACGCTGCGAAGCATCCCCCAAGAGTAAAATGAAATGGCTGAAAATAACGATCTGCGCCGTGCGGGCCTCAAAGTCACCTTGCCGCGCCTGAAAATTTTGCAAATTCTTGATACCTGTCCGCAACGTCATTTGAGTGCTGAAGACGTACACACCCTGCTGATGAGCGCAGGCGATGATGTCGGCCTTGCGACTGTCTACCGTGTTTTGACGCAATTCGAAGCGGCGGGTTTGGTTGAGCGTCATAATTTTGATGATGGTCATGCGGTGTTTGAATTGTCAGATGGCAAACACCACGACCACATGATTAACGTCGATACCGGCGACGTCATCGAATTTATTGATGCCGCCATCGAACAGCGCCAAAAAGAAATTGCCGCTGAACATGGCTTCGAGTTGGTTGATCACAAAATGGTGCTGTACGTTAAACCAATCACCAAAGCGTGATGCCCCATTAAACGGCGACCTCGGTCGCCGTTTTTATTGCGCGCCGCGCATCATACGCCGCGCATGTGCCAACGATTCCTGCGTTAAATCGACACCACTCAACATACGCGCCAGCTCTTCAACGCGCTGCTCCGGCGTCAGGCAGGCTACGGCGGTGGAGGTTGCGTCTGTGTCTCGTCGTTTATGAACAAACAAATGTTGATGCCCTTGCGCGGCCACTTGCGGCAAGTGCGTCACCGTCAACACCTGCCCACGTTCGCCCAACTGCCGCAGTAAACGCCCGACCACTTCAGCCGTCGGGCCGCCAATGCCTACATCCACTTCATCAAAAACCAGTGTTGGCGTGCGCGAGGTTTGCGCGGTAATCACTTGAATGGCCAAGCTAATCCGCGATAACTCGCCCCCCGATGCAACCCGCACAATCGGGCGCAACGGCTGGCCGGGGTTGGCACTGACGTGGAACTCCACCGTTTCCAAGCCTTGCGGTTGCGGGTCTTCACCCGTCATGGGCAGCAACACAATCGAAAAACGCCCGCCGGGCATCCCCAACGCCTGCATTTCGTGTTCAACCGCCTGTGCTAATTGCACCGCCGCAGAAGCGCGTTGCTGATGTAATTGCGCGGCCAATCGTTGCCATTCGGTGGCGGCATCCGTCAACGCCTGTTGCAGGGCTTCAATATCGGTGCCGCTCGATTCCAAACGTTGTAATTCGTGACGCAGTTGGTCACGCAAGGCCGCCAACGCTGACGGCTGCACGCGGTGCTTACGCGCTAATTGATACAGCGTATCCAAGCGCGCTTCGATGACCGCCAAACGGTGCGGGTCGGCCTCAAAATCACTGGTGAAATGCCGTAACTCATCGCTGGCTTCAGTTAATTGAATGTGCGCGCTGTTCAGCAATTCCAGCACCGTATCCAAAGCCGCAGGCCGTCCGGTAGCCGTGGAAAGGCGCTGCATACAGCCATGAAGCTGCGTCAATAACGGCGTACCGTCGCCGTCGCTGCATTGGTCAAGCACCTGCTGACACACCGCCAACAGCGTTTCCGCGTGTCCCAAGGTACGTTGTTCGTGTTCGAGCGCAGCTAATTCATCGGGGTCAGGCGCGGCAGCGTCTAACTCTTCTAATTGATAGGTGAGCAACTGGCGACGCGCTTGCTGCTCCGCACCGCTCTGCGATAACACATTGATTTGCTGTCGAATTTTACGCCATAGCGCGGCGGCTTGGCGTGTTTCAGCCGCCAAGGAATCAGCCCCCGCATACGCATCCAACAAACGCCGGTGCGTGTCCGGCTTGAGCAACGATTGGTGTTCATGCTGACTGTGAATATCAATCAGTAATTCACCCAACGCTTTGAGGTCGGATAAGGGGCACGGCGTGCCGTTGATATAACCCCGCGAACGCCCTTCCGCCGTAATGACCCGCCGCAACAGGCACTGCGCGCCTTCGTGCGTTAAATCGCGCTCTCGCAGCCAATGTTGCGCTTCTGGAATGTCGCTGACATCAAACGTGGCGAGCACGTCGGCACGCTCCGCACCATGCCGCACGATACTGCTGTCAGTGCGGTCGCCCAGCGCCAGCCCCAGCGCATCCAGCATGATGGATTTGCCCGCGCCCGTTTCCCCGGTAATCACGCTCATTCCGCCGCGCAGTTCTAAATCTAACTGCTCAACAATGGCGAAATTTCGCACCGACAAATGCACCAACATGAGATGTTCTCCACAAAAGCATGGCTATTTATACAGCCCTATTTAACCACTCGCCAACGCCGATGCCGCTCCCCTTGAAGGAATGTGAACCACGCCCCATATAGAGTGCCGATTACGGGCATTTGGCCCGCCTGCCCTTTAAGGAATTTGCCATGACCGACGCAACCCAAACGCCTAACCCTGACACGCTCAACGACGTTGATTTACTTTTAGACGGTGAAGAAACGCTGGGAGATGCCAACACCCAACGCATCGCCGAGCTGGAAGAAAAACTGAACGCCGCGCAAGAACAGGTGTTGCGTGCGTCCGCCGAGCTGCAAAATACCCGCCGTCGTGCCGAGCAAGATGTTGAAAAAGCGCACAAATTTGCGCTGGAGCGTTTCTCCGCTGACCTCCTCGACGTTGTGGACAGCTTAGAACGCGGCCTAGAACTGTCCAGCAGCGACGATGAAGCCTTACGCCCAATGCGCGAAGGCATGGAACTGACCCTCAAAGCCCTGCTGAACACGCTGCGCCGTTATCAAGTGGAACAAATCGACCCTCTCGGTCAGACATTCAACCCTGAACATCATCAAGCCATTTCCATGCAGCCCAGCACCGATGCCGAACCGAACAGCGTGCTGAAAGTGTTCCAAAAGGGCTACTTGCTGAATGGCCGCCTGCTGCGCCCTGCGATGGTTGTCGTGAGCCAAGCATAAAAAACGACGCCAAAAGCCCTTGAAAGCCGTCAGGGCATCCCCATCTGTAGGTTCAAGCAAAACAGTTATCCAGAGTCCCGCCACGGCGGGCTCTTTATCCAAATTTCGGAGAGTAAAACATGGGCAAAATCATCGGTATTGACCTCGGTACTACCAACTCTTGCGTTTCCGTTCTGGAAAACGGCACCGCTAAAGTCATCGAGAACGCCGAGGGTGCGCGTACCACTCCATCCATCATCGCCTACACCAACGATGGTGAAATTTTGGTCGGTCAGAGCGCCAAGCGTCAGGCCGTTACCAACCCGAAAAACACGCTGTACGCGGTTAAACGTCTGATTGGCCGTCGTTTTGACGAGAAAGTCGTTCAAAAAGACATCGAGCTGGTGCCTTACGACATCGTTAAAGCCGACAACGGCGACGCATGGGTCGAAGCCAAAGGCCAAAAAATGGCCCCGCCACAAATCAGCGCCGAAGTGCTGAAAAAGATGAAGAAAACCGCCGAAGATTATCTCGGCGAAGCTGTGACCGAAGCGGTTATCACCGTTCCGGCGTACTTCAACGACAGCCAACGTCAGGCCACGAAAGACGCGGGCCGCATCGCTGGTTTGGACGTTAAGCGCATCATCAACGAGCCAACCGCTGCGGCGCTGGCGTACGGTATGGACAAGTCCAAAGGCGACCACACCATCATCGTGTACGACTTGGGCGGCGGTACCTTCGACGTGTCTGTGATTGAAATCGCCGACGTCGATGGCGAGCAATCGTTCGAAGTATTGGCCACCAACGGCGATACCTTCTTGGGCGGTGAAGACTTTGACATTCGCCTGATTGATTACCTTGTAGACGAATTCAAAAACGAGTCCGGCATCAACCTGAAGGGCGACCCTCTGGCGATGCAGCGCCTGAAAGAAGCGGCTGAAAAAGCCAAAATCGAGCTGTCTTCAAGCCAGCAAACTGATGTAAACCTGCCTTACATCACCGCTGACGCCACCGGCCCGAAACACCTGAACGTCAAAGTCACGCGCGCCAAGCTGGAAGCACTGGTAGAAGAATTGGTTGCGCGCACCATCGAGCCTTGCCGCATCGCGCTGAAAGATGCCGGTATCGACGCCAGCAAAATCGACGAAGTGATTTTGGTCGGCGGTCAAACCCGTATGCCGCTGGTTCAGAAGAAAGTGGCTGAGTTCTTTGGCCGCGAGCCACGCAAAGACGTCAACCCCGATGAAGCGGTGGCGATGGGCGCGGCGATTCAGGGCGCGGTGCTGGCGGGCGACGTTAAAGACGTTCTGCTGCTCGACGTGACGCCACTCACCCTCGGCATCGAAACCATGGGCGGCGTAATGACGGCGCTGATTGAGAAGAACACCACGATTCCAACCAAGAAATCCCAAGTCTTCTCTACCGCTGACGACAACCAACCTGCCGTGACTATCCACGTTCTGCAAGGTGAACGTAAGCAAGCCGGTCAAAACAAATCACTGGGCAAATTCGACCTGTCCGAGATTCCACCCGCGCCACGCGGTACGCCGCAAATCGAAGTGACTTTCGACATCGACGCCAACGGTATCTTGAACGTATCCGCCAAAGACAAAGCCACCGGCAAGCAACAATCCATCGTGATTAAAGCCAGCTCCGGTCTGTCTGAAGAAGAAATTCAACAGATGGTGCGTGACGCCGAGGCCAACGCTGAGGAAGACCGCAAGTTTGAAGAGCTGGTCGGCGCGCGCAACCAAGGTGACCAACTGGTTCACGCCACGCGCAAAATGCTGACCGATGCGGCGGACAAAGCCACTGCTGACGAGAAAGCCGCCATCGAAACGGCGCTGAAAGACTTAGAAGCAGCGGTAAAAGGTGACGACAAAGCGGCCATCGAAGCCAAAATTGAAGCCCTGTCCACTGCGTCTACGCCGTTAGCGCAAAAAATGTACGCCGAACAAGCCGAAGCCGGTGCAAGCTGTGACAGCGGCAACTGCGCCGAAGATTGCAAAGACAAGGGCAAAAAAGACGACATCGTCGATGCTGACTTTGAAGAAATCAAAGACAGCAAGAAGAAGTAAGCCGCGCACGCAAGCTCATTTCTGCCCCGCCTACTTTCTAGGGTAGGCCCTATCGCCACGCGGGAGCTTGCTCCCGCGTCGGCGTGTCTGGGGAACCCAAAAAACGGAGTACATGACGTTCATGGCAAAACGCGATTATTACGAAGTGCTTGGCGTTAGCCGCACTGCCGACGAGTCGGAATTAAAAAAGGCCTACCGCAAGTTGGCCATGAAATATCACCCCGACCGCAACCCCGATAACAAAGAAGCCGAAGAAAAATTCAAAGAGGCCAACGAGGCCTATGAAATGCTGTCCGACGCCGACAAGCGCGCGGCGTATGACCGCTACGGCCATGCCGGTGTAGACCCCAGCATGGGCGGCGGTGCGGGTGGCTTCCGTTCTGGCGGCGCGGGCGGTTTCGGCGATATTTTTGGCGATGTGTTCAGCGATATTTTCGGCGGCGGCGGACGCGGTGGCTCACGCGGCGGCCCTCAACGTGGCGACGATTTACGCTACAACCTCACCATCACCCTAGAAGAAGCCGTGCGCGGCACTACGGCCAACATCCGCATTCCCACCTTGGTGGCGTGCAAACCGTGTGATGGCAGCGGCGCGAAAAAAGGCACCACCGCGACCACCTGCACAACGTGCGGCGGTCATGGCCAAGTGCGTATGCAGCAAGGCTTTTTTGTCGTGCAACAAACCTGCCCGCGCTGTAACGGCACCGGCAAGATGATTACCGACCCCTGCAACTCGTGTCACGGTGAAGGGCGCGTCGAAGACCACAAAACCCTTGCTGTAAAAGTGCCCGCTGGCGTCGATACCGGCGACCGCATTCGTCTTTCGGGCGAAGGCGCTGCCGGTACACAAGGCGGCCCCAACGGGGATTTGTTCGTGGTCATCAACGTGCGCGAACACCATATCTTCCAACGCGATGGCCGCGACCTCCATTGCGAAGTGCCCATCAGCATCGTGGACGCCACGCTCGGCGGCGAGCTAGAAGTCCCCACACTGGACGGGCGCGTCAACCTAAAAATCCCTGAAGGCACGCAAACCGGTAAAGTGTTCCGCTTGCGCGGCAAAGGCATCACGCCCGTGCGCGGTGGTGGCGTAGGCGACTTAATGTGTCATGTGGTGGTTGAAACGCCCGTTAAACTGAACGCACGCCAGCGCGAACTGCTGGAAGAATTCCGCAACAGCTTGCAAGGCAACAGCTCCAACTCACCCAAGGCCGAAAGCTGGTTTGATGGCGTAAAACGCTTCTTCAGCAGCGACTCTAACTAACCAAGCGCGTGGGAACTAACGATGCAACGTATTGCTGTCATGGGCGCCGCCGGGCGCATGGGAAAAAACCTAATCGAAGCCGTATTTCTGGCTGCGGATGCCACCCTCACTGCCGCCGTTGACCGTCCTGATAGCAGCCTAATCGGCGCAGATGCAGGCGAGTTAGCCGGTGTTGGCAAATTGGGCGTCGCGCTGTCTGGCGATTTGGCCGCTGTCGTGGATGCGTTTGATGTGGTGATTGATTTCACGCATCCCAGCGTCACGATGCGTAATTTGGACATTTGCCGCGCGGCGGGCAAAGCGATGGTGATTGGTACCACCGGATTTTCTGCGGCTGAAAAAGAGCGTTTAGCGGAAATCGCGCGGGAAATTCCTATCGTGTTTGCCGCTAACTTCAGCGTAGGCGTCAACTTGTGCTTAAAACTGCTCGACACTGCCGCGCGCGTTTTAGGCGATGACGTGGATATTGAAGTTATCGAAGCGCATCACCGTCACAAGGTTGATGCGCCGTCCGGCACCGCGTTACGCATGGGCGAAGTGGTAGCCAACGCCTTGGGCCGCG
>CAZBNX010000003.1:0-2418 GCA_964493255.1 uncultured Pseudomonas sp. | reverse complement strand
CCGTCCGGCACCGCGTTACGCATGGGCGAAGTGGTAGCCAACGCCTTGGGCCGCGACCTGCAACAAGTCGCCGTGTATGGCCGCGAAGGGCAAACCGGCGCACGCGCGCGTGAAACGATTGGCTTTGCCACCGTGCGCGCGGGCGATGTCGTGGGCGACCACACCGTCTTGTTTGCTGCCGACGGCGAGCGCGTGGAAATCACCCACAAAGCGTCCAGCCGCATGACGTTTGCGAAAGGCGCTGTCCGCGCGGCGCTGTGGTTAAACAGCCGCTCTGCGGCATTATACGACATGCAAGATGTGCTCGAATTGCACTAAATCGTGCGTTCGCGTGCGTTTTGGTGGTGCACCCCTGCACTGAAACCACACAGCCGCATAGATACCCGGCCTTTCCGCTAGGGGTTTTTTGCTCTAAAATTCCGCGCCAGTGTGTTCACCAGAAGCATGCAAATACTCCGATAAAAAAGCGGGATGATGTGTCTACACACGTCATTCCGCTTTTTTGCAACCTGCGTTTGCATGAAACGGCTCTATTTACGGGAGGTCTTCTTGACTAAGCCAGCCATACTCGCGCTCGCCGACGGCAGCATTTTTCGCGGTGAATCCATTGGAGCCGACGGTCAAACCGTTGGTGAAGTGGTCTTCAACACCGCCATGACCGGCTATCAGGAAATTCTCACCGATCCTTCCTATGCCCAACAAATTGTCACCCTGACATACCCCCACATTGGCAACACCGGCACCACCCCAGAAGACGCCGAATCGAATCGCGTTTGGGCATCTGGTCTGGTTATTCGTGACTTGCCATTGCTGTCTTCAAGCTGGCGCGACAAGCAACCGCTTGATGAATATCTCAAAGAAAACAATGTGGTAGCGATTGCTGATATCGACACACGCCGCCTGACGCGCATTCTGCGTGAAAAAGGCTCACAAAACGGCTGCATTCTGGCCGGTGACGACATCAGCGAAGAAAAAGCCCTTGAGCTGGCGCGTAGCTTCCCCGGCCTCAAAGGCATGGATTTGGCCAAAGAAGTAACCTGCGACGCGCCTTATGAGTGGCGTTCAAGCGTGTGGAACCTCGAAACCGACAGCCATCCAGAAATCGCGGCCAGTGAATTGCCTTATCACGTTGTCGCGTATGACTTCGGCGTGAAGCTGAACATTCTGCGGATGCTGGTTGCGCGGGGCTGCCGTCTGACGGTGGTGCCTGCCAAAACGCCAGCGGCGGACGTGTTAGCCCTCAATCCAGACGGCGTATTCCTCTCGAACGGCCCCGGCGACCCCGCACCTTGCGATTACGCCATCAAAGCCATTCAAGACATTTTAGAAACTGACATCCCCGTTTTTGGTATCTGCTTGGGCCATCAATTGCTGGCGCTGGCTTCCGGCGCGCAAACCATCAAGATGGGTCACGGCCACCACGGTGCTAACCACCCGGTACAAGATTTGGATACGGGCGTGGTGATGATTACCAGCCAAAACCACGGTTTCTGCGCCGATGAAACGACGCTGCCCGCCAACCTGCGTGCCACGCACAAATCACTGTTTGATGGCACCCTGCAAGGCATTGAGCGCACCGACAAAGCGGCCTTTAGCTTCCAAGGGCACCCAGAAGCCAGCCCCGGCCCGCATGACGTGGCCCCGCTGTTCGACCGTTTCATCACTGAAATGGCCAAGCGTCGCTAAGCCCGCCGACAGACCCACGGATTTGTGTGAGAGACCATGCCAAAACGTACAGATATTAAAAGCATCCTGATTCTCGGCGCTGGCCCCATCGTCATCGGTCAGGCGTGCGAGTTCGACTACTCCGGCGCGCAAGCCTGTAAAGCCCTGCGCGAAGAAGGCTTCCGCGTCATTCTGGTGAACTCTAACCCCGCCACCATCATGACCGACCCAGCGATGGCCGACGCAACCTACATTGAGCCTATCAAGTGGCAAACGGTTGCGAAAATCATCGAAAAAGAACGTCCTGACGCGCTGCTGCCAACCATGGGCGGCCAAACCGCGTTGAACTGCGCGCTCGACCTTGAGCGCAATGGCGTGCTGGAGCAATTCGGCGTTGAAATGATTGGCGCAAACGCCGACACCATCGACAAAGCCGAAGACCGCTCCCGTTTTGATCGCGCCATGCGCGACATCGGTTTAGCGTGCCCACGCTCTGGCATCGCCCACAACATGGACGAAGCCTATGGCGTGCTGGATAAAGTCGGCTTCCCGTGCATCATTCGTCCGTCGTTCACGATGGGCGGCACCGGCGGCGGCATCGCCTACAACCGCGAAGAATTCGAAGAAATTTGCAACCGTGGTTTGGACTTGTCGCCTACCAAAGAGCTGCTCATCGACGAATCACTGATTGGTTGGAAAGAGGACGACATGGAGGTTGTCCGCGATAACCAGGACAACTGCATCATCGTGTGC
>CAZBNX010000002.1:58309-63774 GCA_964493255.1 uncultured Pseudomonas sp. | reverse complement strand
TCGGTTTCGAGCGGGTACATGCCTTTCACGATGCCTTCTTCCGTTCCGGCAGGCATGGCGGGCTGGGCGTAGGTTTCGTTCATCGCGGTAATGTAGAAGAACACGTTTTGCTGTTCTTCGGTCATTTGCCGGATGCCTTCACGAATAATCACCGCCATTTCATAGGCATACGCGGGGTCGTAGGCGCGGCAGTTAGGGATGGTTCCGGCCAAAATATGGCTGTGGCCGTCTTCGTGTTGCAGACCTTCGCCGTTGAGCGTGGTGCGTCCGGCGGTGCCACCAATCAGGAAACCGCGCGCGCGGCTGTCACCGGCGGCCCATGCCAAATCGCCAATTCGCTGGAAACCAAACATCGAATAGAACACATAAAACGGCAGCATTGGCTGATTGTGCGTGCTGTAGCTGGTTGCTGCGGCAATCCAGCTCGACATCGCACCCGCTTCGTTAATGCCTTCTTCGAGAATTTGGCCTTTTTTATCTTCGCGGTAGAACATTACTTGGTCTTTATCGACCGGCTGATAAAGCTGCCCCACCGATGAATAAATACCTAACTGACGGAACATGCCTTCCATGCCGAACGTGCGCGCTTCATCAGGCACGATGGGCACGATGCGCGAACCCAAATCTTTGTCGCGCACCAACTGCGAAAGAATGCGAACAAACGCCATCGTGGTGGAAATTTCGCGCTCGCCGGTGCCATCTAAAATGGCTTTCAGCGTGTCCAGCGACGGCGTTGGAATGCTCATGCTGCGCGTGCGGCGCTGCGGAACAAACCCGCCCAATTTTTCGCGGGTACGCCGTAAGTATTTCATTTCGGCACTGTTTTCATCCGGGCGATAGAAGGGCAGTTCTTCTAAATGCTCGTCAGAAATGGGGATGTCGAAGCGGTCACGGAAGGCTTTGAGGCTTTCCAAATCCACTTTCTTGACGTTGTGCGCGATGTTTTGCGCTTCGCCAGAACCGGTGCCGTAGCCTTTAATGGTTTTGGCCAAAATCACGGTCGGCTGGCCGCTGTGGTTTACGGCGGCATGGTACGCGGCGTACACCTTGTACGGGTCGTGGCCGCCTCGGTTGAGCTGCCAAATTTCGTCGTCGGTTAAATCCTTGACCATCTCCAGCAGCTCAGGGCGCTTACCGAAGAAATGCTCACGCACGAACGCGCCATTGTTGGCCTTGTAGTTTTGGTAGTCGCCGTCTACCACTTCGTCCATGCGTTGTTGCAGCAAACCGGCGTGGTCTTTGGCCAGCAGCGAATCCCACAAGCGCCCCCACACCACTTTGATGACGTTCCATTCCGCGCCACGGAAGACGCCTTCTAATTCCTGAATAATCTTGCCGTTACCGCGTACCGGGCCATCCAAACGCTGCAAGTTACAGTTGACGACGAAAATCAGGTTGTCGAGTTTTTCACGACCGGCCAGCGCAATCGCGCCGAGGGATTCGGGTTCGTCGGTTTCGCCATCGCCCAAGAAGCACCAGACTTTTTGCTTTCCAGCCGGAATGAAGCCGCGATGCTCCAAATACTTCATGAAGCGCGCTTGATAAATGGCCTGAATCGGGCCTAAACCCATTGATACGGTTGGGAATTGCCAGAAATCTGGCATCAGCCACGGGTGCGGGTATGAAGAAAGCCCATTGCCTTCCACTTCTTGACGGAAGTTATTGAGCTGTTCTTCAGCAATGCGGCCTTCAAGGAACGCGCGCGCATAAATGCCGGGCGCGGTGTGGCCTTGGAAATAAATCAGGTCGCCGCCGTGTTCTTCGGTGGGCGCTTTGAAGAAATAGTTAAAACCCACGTCATACAGCGTGGCGCTTGATGCAAAACTGGAAATGTGCCCGCCAAGGCTGGCGTCCATTTTGTTGGCTTTCATCACCATCGCCAGCGCGTTCCAGCGTACCAGCGAGCGAATGCGCCGCTCCATGAACAAATCGCCGGGCATCCGCGCTTCATGATTGACGGGAATGCTGTTGCGGTACGGCGTGTTAATGGCATACGGCAGTTGGGTGCCGGTGCGGGTGGCCAGCTCCCCCATACGGGTCAGCAGATAATGGGCGCGGTTCTCACCCTCACGGTCGAGGACGGATTCCAGTGCGTCCAGCCATTCCTGGGTTTCGACGGGATCGAGGTCTTGCATGGCGAGCTCCAAGGCGGAAGACACCCCAGCGGGGCATCGGATTGGCCATCAATCTTGTGGCTGATGGCAAAACAGTATTGTGGTCGTGGTGGCGTCAGGGATTGCCTAGCGCATCTGTAGTTTTACTACAAAACAAAAAGAAAAGCAGCACCTCACGTTATGCCCTCTTGGGTAGCAGAACGGCACAGAAAACGGAATACCTCTGTAAAAAGTGGTATTGAACTCTCAGCATTCTTTAGGCGAATACACAATTTCATGGATTTATATCAAACCACGTTGCCGCGTATTGCCGCGCAAGTCGCGCAACAAGGACTTCAAGCCGCATGGGATACCTTGGCTGATATGCAGCGTCAGGCACCGCATGAAATGGCGTGGGTGCATCTGCAAGGTAATTTGTTGTTTGAAACCGGCCAACATGCCGCCGCATTAGCCTGTTATGAGCGCGCCTTATCCACCATGCCGGATAATGCGCGCTTATTAGCGGATACCGGCAGTGTGTTACACATGCTGGCGCGGTTCCCGCAGGCTTTGCACCATTATCGTGCTGCCCTCGCGCATCAGGTGCGTGCGCCGCAGTGCTGGCCGTCGGTTGAGCCGTTGGCTCCATGTTTGAACAGTGCGGAAGCCGAGCAACTGCTGTGGCAGGTTCTGGCTTCTTTGGCAAAAGCCGGTATTCACGCCTTTGCGACCTCGGGGGTGTTGTTGGGGTTGGTGCGTGAAGGTCGGTTGCTGCCTTTTGATAAAGATTTAGATATTGGCTTACCTTTCAATGAGTTAGATGCTGCAAAAGCGTTGCTTCTTCAGCAAGGTTGGTTGTTGGCTCCCGCGCCCAAAGGACTGCAAACGCCGCTGATGTTAGTGCATCCGCAGAAGGGCATTTCGCTGGATTTGTGTGGTTTTCGTGTAGAACCCGAAACCGGACAAACTATCAGCGGTTTTTGGGTGCGTGATATTCCTGCGGAATGGCAACGGGTGACGGTATTTCCAACGCTGCATCTCCTCAAAAAAACCAGTCCCTGCGGCCCTGTGTGGCATCTGCGTGAGCCAGAAGGATTATTAGCGGCGTTTTATGGGCCAGAGTGGCGCATCCCAGACCCGGATTTTGATACGGTCGTTGCGGCCTACAATCAGCGCCATTTTTCGTTAATTACGCAGTGTTATGCCGTTTCGCGTTTGTATTGGCATTGGATTAATGGGCGTTATCGGAAGGCGCTTTCAATTGCACGGCACAGCCTACGCCAGCAGCCCGACGACCCCTTATTTCGTCAAGCAGAAGAATGTTTGGCGGCGCATGTTTTGAAAGATTCTCTTTAATTAACAGGCTGTTATATGAATATTTTGGCCACGGGTGTTTTTGATTTACTTCACGTTGGGCATTTGCGTTATCTGCAATACGCCCGCGCGCAAGGTACGCATCTGAGCGTAGCCGTCACGCGCGAAGCCTTAGTAATGGCGAAAAAGCACAAGCGCCCGCTCATCGACGAAGCGCAACGGCTGGAAATGGTGCGTGGGGTAGCGGGCGTAGACCACGCCGATTACATGCCCAGTTCATTGGAAGACATTGAGCAGGCCGTAACGTGGATACGCGCGTGGGGCATTCATAAAGTGGTGGTGGGCGGTGAATGGGAGGGAAGTTTGCGCTGGCAACGCTTAACGCCTGCACTGGCGGTTGAGGGTATTCAGGTATGTTTTGCGCCGCATACGCCCGGTATTTCGTCGACAAACATTGTAGAACGCATGCGTGAGCGTGGACGCCAAGGCACTTCCGGCGTTACAACTGACTAACCCGCAGCCCTGCGCTGTCGTGTAGAAAAACTACAAATAAATGACATTAGCCTTCGTTAATGTTGAAACGCCGCTCGTAAGGAAAACCCCCATGAATCGCCCCTCTCTGACGTTTATTCCCGTTGCGTTGCAACCGTTTGTGGATAACGGCTTGCACGCATTCACCTCTCAGCTTGATGACGCGGGGCAGGCTGCCGTGGCCGCATGGCCAGCGGAACGCCATGACGCGCTGCATCGTGTGTTGGCGGCCAGTGATTTCGTCAGTGGGCAGCTTCAGCGCGATGCAGGCATGTTGCTGGCGCTGGCCGAGAGTGGCGAATTAGAGCGCGTGTTAGCACCGGGCGAATTGCGCGCGCAGTTGGCGGCGAATCTGGAAGATTGTGATAACGAAGACGATTTAGCGCGCCGTTTGCGTCGTTATCGGAACCGTCAGCAGTCGCGGATTATTTGGCGCGATGTCACGCGGCAAGCCAATTTAGCCGAAACCTGCCGCGACCTTTCCGACCTCGCCGATGCCAGCATCGACCTTGCCTATCACTGGCTGTACACGCGCCAATGCGCAACATCGGGCACGCCCATCGGGGCGCGCAGCGGTGAGCCTCAGCATCTGGTGGTGTTGGGCATGGGCAAGTTGGGCGCGTATGAGCTGAATTTATCCTCCGATATTGATTTGATTTTTGCCTATCCCGAAGGCGGCGAAACCCAAGGCGCACGCCGTCCGTTGGATAACCAAGAGTTTTTCATTCGCTTAGGGCAAAAACTGATTAAGGCGCTGGATGCCATCACGATTGATGGTTTTGTGTTCCGCGTGGATATGCGTTTGCGTCCGTATGGTTCGAGTGGCCCGCTGGTGTATAGCTTTTCGGCCATGGAACAGTATTACCAAGACCAAGGCCGCGATTGGGAACGCTACGCGATGATTAAAGCGCGCGTCGTCGCGGGTGACTCGGTTGCAGGCGAGCGTTTGCAACAGATGTTGCGTCCGTTTGTGTATCGCCGGTATTTGGATTTTTCGGCGATTGAAGCGCTGCGCTCAATGAAGCAGCTCATTCAACAAGAAGTGCGCCGCAAAGGGATGAACGAAAATATCAAACTGGGTGCGGGCGGCATTCGTGAGGTGGAATTTATCGCGCAAGCCTTCCAGTTAATTCACGGCGGGCGGGATTTAAGCCTGCAAGAACGTGCGTTGCAGCGCGTGCTGTCTACCTTGGAAGGGCAGGGTTATTTACCGCCGTTGGTGGTTTCGGAGCTGCGCGAAGGGTATTGCTTCCTGCGTTATGTCGAGCACGCTTTACAAGCCCTCGCCGACCGCCAGACACAAATGCTGCCAGACGGTGACATCGACCGTGCGCGGGTTGCCTTCATCATGGGCTTTGAAAATTGGGAGGCGCTGATGGTGCGTCTGGGGGAATGGCGCGCCAAAATTGATTACCACTTCCGCCAAGTCATCGCTGACCCGGAAGAAGAAGGCAGCGCGCGCGCACACATTGGTGAGGAATGGCTGCCGCTGTGGCAAGGCGCATTAGACGCTGAAGCGGCGGTGCA
>CAZBNX010000002.1:53078-58209 GCA_964493255.1 uncultured Pseudomonas sp. | reverse complement strand
CGCATTCCCGAAGACGATTTAGAGCAGCAAATGGAAGCGTTGCGGCATTTCAAACTGGCGCACGGTTTGCGCGTGGCGGCGTCGGAAATTGCCGGTAGTTTGCCGCTGATGAAGGTGTCGGATTATTTGACGTGGCTGGCAGAAGCGATTCTTGACCAAGTATTGCAACTGAGCTGGCGGCAAGTGACGCAAAAACACGGCTTCCCATTACGCGCCGATGGTTCGGTGGTGACGGAACCCGAATTCATCATTGTGGGGTATGGCAAGGTGGGCGGTTTGGAGCTGGGGCATGGCTCTGACTTGGATTTAGTTTTCGTGCATAACGGCGACCAATCGCACGAAACGGATGGCGCGAAACCCATCGACAGCGCCCAGCTTTACACCCGTTTGGGGCAGCGCATCATCCACATGATGACTGCCAATACCGCTTCCGGCCCGCTGTATGAAGTGGATATGCGTTTGCGGCCTTCGGGCGTTTCGGGGTTGTTGGCCAGTTCGTTACCTTCCTTTGAACGCTACCAAGAAACCGAAGCGTGGACATGGGAACACCAAGCCCTTGTGCGCGCGCGCAAATTAGTGGGCTGCGATAACGTGGCAGAACGCTTTGAAGCGATTCGCGCCAACGTGCTGGGAAGAGAGCGCGATAATGCAAAACTTCGCAGCGAAGTGGGTGAGATGCGCGGCAAGATGCGTACAACCTTAGGCACCCCAGAAACCGCAGGCGGCACAACACCAGATGCCTTTGAAGCCAGCGCCACCTTCGACCTTAAGCAGGATGCCGGTGGTATCGTCGATATTGAATTTATGGTGCAATATGCCGTCTTGGCATGGTCGCGGCAGCATCCTGAGCTGCTGCACTTCACCGATAACATCCGCATTTTGGAAGGTTTGGAGCGGGCTGGCTTAATCGCAAGCTCTGATGTCCACCTCTTGCAGGAAGCCTACAAGGCTTACCGCGCAGCCGCGCACCGTCTGGCCCTGCAAAAGCAGCCGGGGCAAGTCAGCGGCGAGCACTTCCATGAGGAGCGTCGTGGTGTGATGCGTATCTGGCACACGCTGGCGCTTGGCTAGTTTCTCGGTAAACGCCGCTACGACGGGCATCGCCCCCTGTCCGTCCTTGGCCGATTGGGGGCACATCCGAATTCTTGAAGGAGCTGGCACAACATGTCGATGTCCGATCGTGATGGCGTTATCTGGTATGACGGCAAATTAGTACCGTGGCGCGAAGCAAACACCCACGTTCTAACCCACAGCCTGCATTACGGCATGGGCGTTTTTGAAGGCGTGCGTGCATATAAAACGCCTGAAGGCACCGCAATTTTCCGCCTGCAAGCGCACACCGACCGCCTGTTTGATTCTGCGCACATCATGGGCATGAAGATTCCTTACACCAAGGAAGAAATCAACGAAGCCACGAAAGCCGCTGTGCGTGAAAATGGCCTCGACAGCGCCTATATCCGCCCGCTGGCGTTTTATGGTTCTGAAGGCATGGGCATCCGCGCCGACAAACTGCAAGTACACGTTGTGATTGCCGCATGGCATTGGGGCGCGTACATGGGCGAAGAAGCACTGGAAGCGGGCATCAAAATCCGCACCAGCTCCTTCACTCGCCACCATGTGAACATCTCCATGACCCGCGCTAAAGCCAGCGGTCACTACATCAACTCCATGCTGGCGCTGCAAGAAGCGGTGTCGGCGGGTGCGGATGAAGCGCTGTTGCTCGACCCAGAAGGTTATGTGGCGGAAGGTTCTGGCGAAAACGTCTTTATTATCAAAGACGGCGTGATTTACACCCCAGAAGTTACCGCATGCTTGAACGGCATTACCCGTAACACCGTGCTGACGCTGGCGCGTGAAAACGGCCTTGATATTGTTGAAAAACGCATCACCCGCGATGAAGTGTATATCGCTGATGAAGCCTTCTTCACCGGCACAGCGGCTGAAGTGACGCCAATCCGCGAGCTGGATGGCCGTCAAATTGGTGCAGGTCGTCGCGGCCCTATCACCACAACGCTGCAAAAAGCCTACTTCGACTTGGTCACAGGCCAAACCCCAGCACACGCTGAATGGCGCACGCTGGTCGGCTAAGACCTGTCCTCTAACGTCGGGCGCGTAGCATGTGCCGCGCGCTCGACGTTTCCCACCTCGATGGCAGTCCGTTATGAATATCCTAATCATCGGCCCTAGTTGGGTGGGCGATATGGTGATGGCGCAAACGCTTTTTCAGTGCCTGAAGCAGCGCCACCCTGATTGTCAAATTGATGTTTTGGCTCCCGATTGGAGCCGCCCTTTGTTGGAGCGTATGCCTGAAGTGCGTCGGGCGCTGAGTTTGCCGTTTGGTCACGGTGAGCTAAATATGGCCGCGCGCCGCCAGTTAGGTCATTCGTTACGCGACCGCTATCAGCAAGCGATTTTGCTGCCTAATTCCTTGAAATCGGCCCTCGTGCCGTTTTTTGCGCGCATTCCTCAACGCACCGGTTGGCGTGGTGAGATGCGTTATATCCTGCTGAACGATATTCGCCGTCTGGATAAAGCCCGTTATCCGTTGATGATTGAGCGTTTTATGGCCTTGGCGTTTGAACCCGATGCCGCATTACCCAACCCGTACCCGCGCCCTCGACTGCATATTGATGCAAATAGCCGCAACATCGCGTTAGCGCGGTTTGGTTTAGAGCTTGACCGCCCGGTATTGGCCTTGTGTCCGGGGGCGGAATTTGGCGAAGCCAAACGCTGGCCTGCTAATCATTATGCGGCGGTTGCGGATGCCAAAATTCGTGCCGGTTGGCAGGTGTGGCTATTCGGCTCGAAAAGTGATCACGCCGTCGGCGAGTCAATTCGGGAAGGCTTATTCCCTGAATTACAAGAAGAAATTGTGAATCTGGCCGGTGAAACCAGTTTGGCCGAAGCCATTGATTTGCTGTCCTGTGCCGATGCGGTGGTGTCGAACGATTCGGGATTGATGCACGTTGCAGCGGCGTTGTCGCGTCCGTTGGTGGCGGTGTATGGCTCCACATCGCCGCAATTCACGCCGCCACTGGGTGAACAGGTCGAAATTGTGCGCCTAGGATTGGAGTGCAGCCCGTGTTTCAAACGCACCTGCCCGCTGGGGCATTACAACTGCCTGCGTGATTTAGCACCTGCTTCCGTGTTGGCGGCGCTAGAGCGTTTGGTCGGTGATCCGGTCGCGGACCCCTTGCCGTTGGAGCCTTAATGCGCGTTCTGCTGATAAAAACCTCGTCATTGGGCGACGTCATTCACACCTTACCCGCGCTCACCGATGCCGCGCGCGCGCTTCCCGGCATTCAATTTGATTGGGTCGTGGAAGAAGGGTTTGCAGAGATTCCGCGCTGGCATCCAGCGGTGGCGAACGTCTTTCCGGTGGCGTTGCGTCGCTGGCGAAAAAACCTTTTCAAAACATGGCGTAACGGTGAATGGCAACGCTTCAAAGACAGCCTTTCTCAGCAACCGTATGACCTGATTTTAGACGCCCAAGGCTTGCTCAAAAGTGCCTTTTTAACCCGTTACGCACGCGGCCCCGTGATGGGATTAGATGCCCACAGCGCCCGTGAACCCTTCGCCAGCCGCTTTTATCAGCGCGGCATTTCGGTGGCGTGGGGGCAACATGCAGTGGAGCGCGTGCGGCAATTATTCGCCCAAGCGTTAGGTTATGCGCTGCCCGCCACGACCGGCGATTACGGTTTGAACCGCGCGCGTTTGGGCGCTGCCGTCGCGGATGCGCCTTATGTGTTGTTTTTGCACGGCACAACGTGGGCGACCAAACATTGGCCCGAACCGTATTGGCGTGAATTGGCCGAACGCCTCAGCGCCGACGGTTGGCTGGTGCGTTTGCCGTGGGGCAATGCAGAAGAAAAAGCCCGCGCCGAGCGGATTGCTCAGGCGTTGCCGACGGTGCAGGTATTGCCGAAATTGAATCTGGCGGGGGTGGCCGCGCAACTGGCTGGAGCCACCGCGTGCATCGCTGTTGATACGGGGCTGGGCCATTTAGCAGCGGCGTTGGATGTCCCCACGTTATCGCTGTATGGCCCGACTAATGCCGGTTGGACGGGCGCTTACGGGCGCGGTCAAGTGCATGTGGCCAGCGATTTTGCCTGTGCACCGTGCTTAAAAAAAACCTGTCGTCACACGCCAAGCGCTGATGAGCGTCAGCGTTTTAATGTGCTCACGGAGCAACCGCTGTGCTTTACCCGCGTGAATCCGGCGCGGGTAGCCGCCGCACTGGCCGCGCAATTACCCACGAGAATCGCCTGATGCAACTGGCTTTTGTGCTCTACAAATACTTTCCATTTGGTGGCTTGCAGCGCGATTTCATGCGAATTGCCTTGGAATGCCAGCAGCGTGGCCACGCGATTCGCGTGTATACCCCGATTTGGAACGGCGACATTCCCGCCGGTTTTGATGTGCGAATTGCCAACATTAGCGCGTGGTTTAATCACAATCGGAATGAAAAATTCAGCGCGTGGTTAGCGGCTGATTTAGCGCGTGACCCGGTAGACCGCGTGATTGGCTTCAACAAAATGCCCGGATTAGATGTGTATTACGCGGCAGATGGTTGCTACGAAGATAAGGCCAAAACCTTGCGTAACCCTTTGTATCGCTTCGGGAAACGCTATCGGCATTTTGCGGCTTATGAGCGCGCGGTGTTTGCGCCAGATTCCAAAACAGAAATTTTGATGATTTCTGAAGTGCAGCAGCCGCTGTTTATTAAGCATTACGCAACACCGCTGCAACGCTTTCATTTATTGCCGCCCGGCATCGCGCACGACCGGCGCGCGCCTGCAAATGCGGCAGAAATTCGCGCTGAATTTCGTCGGGAATTTCACTTAACAGACGATGAATTATTGTTGGTGCAGATTGGTTCCGGCTTCAAAACCAAGGGGCTTGACCGCAGTTTGAAGGCGTTAGCCGCGTTGCCCGCTGACCTGAAACAGCGCACACGCCTCATCGCGATTGGCCAAGATGACCCAAAACCGTTCCAACGTCAGGCCAATACCTTGGGCGTCGCTGATCGCGTGCAAATCCTCAAAGGTCGCAGCGATATTCCGCGTTTTCTATTAGGCGCTGATGTGCTGATTCATCCGGCCTATAACGAAAACACCGGCACCGTGTTATT
>CAZBNX010000002.1:605-52978 GCA_964493255.1 uncultured Pseudomonas sp. | reverse complement strand
AACTGCATGGCAACAGCGAGATGCCTTTGTAGAGGTTGAAGCCTTGCAAGGGCAGGTGTACCGCGAGTTAGAAGGACGGCGCACGCTGCGCACCGAACTGGCCGGACGCGGTTATTTTGTGAAAATTCATCGGGGGATTGGCTGGGGAGAAATCCTTAAAAATCTGCTGAGTGCGCGTTTGCCGGTTTTAGGCGCACGCAACGAATGGGAAGCCATTCAACGCCTGACCGCTGCGGGCGTACCCACCATGACCGCCGTCGGGTTTGGCGAGCGCGGCCACAATCCGGCAGCGCAACATTCGTTCATCATCACCGAAGAGCTTGCGCCCACCATCAGCCTTGAAGATTTCTGCCGCGATTGGCCCACGCAACCACCGGCACCGGCGCTGAAATGGGCATTGGTGCGGCGTGTCGCGGAAATGGTTGGCGGAATGCACCGCGCGGGTGTTAACCATCGGGATTGCTACATCTGCCATTTTTTGTTGCACACCGACCAACCGATTAGCGCCACGCAGTTTCGTTTATCGGTGATTGATTTGCATCGCGCGCAAACCCGTGCGCGGGTGCCGCATCGTTGGCGTGATAAAGATTTAGCGGCGTTGCATTTTTCGGCCTTGGCGATTGGCTTAACGACCCGCGACCGGCTTCGGTTTTTACGGGCTTATTTTCAAGCGAGTCTGCGTCATGTGTTGCGTGAAGAGGCCGCGCTATTGCGCTGGCTGACCCGCGAAGGCGAGCGTTTACAGGCACGTTATTTGCGAAAATACGCGCCAACGTGACATTCAACAGGAAGCTAACCCGATGAAATTAGCCGAATTACAACACGCAGGCCGCGCCCCGTTGCTGCCGTTAGTGGTGGAATTGCCCGACGGCAATTTGCGGTTGTTGAGTCTGCTGCGCGTGTTGCCGGGGCAACGCTACGTCGGGGAAGCCGAGTGGCGCGGACAGCGGGTGTTAGCCAAAGTATTTGTCGGCGCTAAAGCGCAACGCCATCACGCGCGCGAATGCGAAGGCGCGCGCTGGCTGCATGACCAAGGTTTACCGACGCCCCGTTTATTGGCCGAAGGGTGCAATGAAGAAGGCGGTTGGGTGCTGTTTGAGTTTCTTGCGGAGGCCGTTAGTTTGGCGGCTGAGTGGCACGCGGCACAGGATGCGTCGGGGTTTTCAGCGGCACAGCAACGCATTGCACAGGTCGCGCTGGCGGCAATTGGGGTGCTGCACAATCGCGGTTTATGGCAAGACGATTTGCACCTCGACAACCTGTTGCGTCACGCCGGGCAATTATTGTGGATTGATGGCGGTGGCGTGTGCGCCGAAACCGTCGGTCAGCCGTTGTCAGCGGCGCAGGCGCTGGAAAATTTGGGTACTTTTTTCGCGCAGTTGCCGGTTGAGGTGGAAACCCATCTCGACGCATTGTTGCCGCTCTACCAAGCGACTGCACCGCATACGCCGCTGAATGCACGGCAACTGCATGAGCCGATTGCGCGTCAACGGCAATGGCGTTTGCGTGATTTCATAAAAAAAACCGTGCGTGATTGCACGTTATTTCATCGGCAGTGCAAAACAGGCAGTCACTATGTGGGCCGTCGAGAATGGGCGGATGATGTTTTTCCCATACTAGAAAATGCCGATGCTGTGATTGCGCGCGGTGAATCCTTAAAACAGGGCGGCAGTGCCACCGTGGTGCGGGTCAAATTTGAAGGCCGCTGGCTCGTTATCAAACGCTACAACCTGAAAAACACATGGCATTGGTTGAAGCGTTGCTGGCGTCCTACACGCGCATGGCACAGTTGGATAGAAGGCAATCGCCTTGATTTTCTGGGAATTTCTACCCCCAAACCGTTGGCAGTGCGTGAAGAACGCCGCTTTGGTTTACGCGGGCGCGGTTGGTTGATTACGGAATACACGGGTGGCGTGGATATACTCAGCCACTTCGCTGGCTATACGGAAAGCCGTCCGCCTGAACCGCAACTCATTGCGTTGGATTATTTATTCAATACCTTGTTGCGTGAGCGCATTAGCCACGGCGATTTCAAAGGTACCAACCTGTTTTGGCAAAACGGGCGCTGGGTGTTGATTGATTTGGATGCTGTACAGCAGCACCGTTGCCCGCGTCGATTTGCGCGGGCGTATGCGAAAGACCGCGCACGTTTTCTCCGTAACTGGCCCGCTGATTCAGCCCTATACCAGTTGCTTGACCAACGCTTACCGCAGGTGCCCCGCACCTGAACTAGATGACAGAGGAAAACACCTGTGGCACTGACCGTCCTCGGCCTTTCAGGCGCACTTAGCCATGACCCTTCAGCGGCCTTGTATATCGACGGCAAGCTCATCGCTGCTGTGGAAGAAGAACGCTTTGTCCGTGATAAGCACGCAAAAAATCGTATGCCGTATGAAGCGGCTAAATTCTGCTTAGAACAGGCGGGGATTAAACCAGCAGATGTCGATGTGGTGGCGATTCCTTTCGCGCCGATTAGTCTGTTTGAGAAAGCGCGCTGGCAATATGCCAAGCGTTACGCCTATGCCCCCGACCGTGCGTTAGATGCCATTCTGTTTGGTAATCGTCGTTATTATCGCTATAAAAAACGCATTGAATGGTGTTTGCAGCAATTAGGTTTTGATTTGAAAAAAATCAAAATCGAGCCTGTTGAGCATCATTTAGCACATGCTGCGAGTGCTTATCATTGTTCGGGCTTTAAAGAAAAAACAGCCATTCTCGGTATTGATGGTAAAGGCGAATACGCCACCACTTTTTTTGGTTATGGCGAAAACGGAAAAATCCACAAAATCAAAGAGTTCTATGACCCAGATTCATTAGGCGGCTTATATGGCGCTCTGACGGAATATCTCGGTTTTGAAATGCTGGATGGTGAATTTAAAGTCATGGGCATGGCACCTTATGGTGATGCCACTCAATATGATTTCAGCCGTTTAGCTCGCTTTGAAAAGGGCGAATTAATTATTAACACGGAATATGCCAACGTGATTGGTTTCCGTCGTTATAAAGAAAAAGGCAAGGGTTATTATTTCTCGCCTAAATTAATTGAATGGCTCGGGCCAAAACGTGAAGGCGATATTGCCGACGACCCTTATATTCATTACGCAGCGTCCATGCAGGCTCTGTTTGAGAAGCTGGCGCTTGAAATGATGGAATATTACCTCGGCGATATTATTCGCCAGACGGGAAAAATTGCCTTTGCCGGTGGTTGCGCGCTGAACGTTAAATTAAACCAGCGCATTATTGCCCGCCCGGATGTTAAAGAATTATTTGTGCAGCCTGCCGCCGGTGATGCCGGTACTGCTGTGGGTGCAGCGGCGTATGTGTCGGTGAAACGTGGCGTGCCCGTGGAAAAAATGGAACACGTTTACCTTGGCCCAGCGTATTCCAATGAAGACGTGATTGCGGCCTGCGCGCGTCATCCGAATGCTCCCACATGGCAGAAAATCGACGACGTTCCGCAACGTATCGCGAAATTAATGGCAGAAGGGCATCCCATTGCGTGGTTCCAAGGGCGCATGGAGTTTGGCCCGCGCGCGCTTGGCGGGCGTTCAATTATTGGTTGCCCCAGCGTGGCGGGCGTCGCTGACCGTATCAACGAGCAAATTAAATTCCGCGAGCGTTGGAGGCCGTTCTGCCCTTCCATGCTGGACACGGTTGCACCGCAAATGCTCAGTGTTGACCATCCTTCCCCCTTTATGACGTTCACGTTTGAAGTAAATGAAGAGTGGAAAAATCGCGTGCCCGAAGTGGTGCATGAAGATGGCACTGCCCGCGCGCAGGTCTTGGAGCGTCGCCACAACCCGCGTTGGTATGACCTGATGCTGGAGCTGGAAAAACTCACCGGCAACGGGGTTTCGCTCAATACGTCACTGAACCGTCGTGGTGAACCGATGGTGTGTTCTCCGACAGATGCGCTCGATATGTTTTTTGGTTCAGACCTGCAATATCTTGTGATGGAAGATATTTTAGTGGTGAAAGCCAATGTTAAATAAACCGTTTCATCACATACATATTGTCGGATGCTCACCGCGCAGTGGCACAACGCTGATGCAGGAAATGATGGTGGCGTGCTTTGATATTGATGAGCATTGTGAACATGAGCAAAGTGTATTTAAAGCGCCGCGTGAGGGAGCGGGTATTTTATGTACTAAGCACCCACGCGAAGGCATGTATATGCCCTGTGTTTTGAACCATAACCCGCATGTAACGGCTATTTATGTAGTGCGTGACCCGCGAGATGTTATTGTAAGTACGCATAAACGGCACCCAGATAAATATTACTCTAGTTTGTATTTTTGGTTAGATGCAGAGCGACACGCTCAACGCCTAAAAAATAATACGCGCTTTATTGTTGTGCGTTATGAAGATTTAGCGACAGACCCTGATGCGGTGCAGCGTCGATTAGAATCGCTCATGCCGTTTTTAACACGCCGCTTTTTGTTCTCAGAGTTTCATTTGCACGCAAAAATCTCCGATCAATCAGCGGTGGCATTAAATGGAGTGCGTCCAGTAGATGCCAGTAGTATTGGGCGTTGGCGTCATCACCTTGATCGCGTTGCGTCGCAGATTCAGAAACACGGCGATATTGCGGATGCGTTAATTTATTACGGCTACGAAAAAGACCGGCAATGGCAAAATATGTTGCCAATAAAGCCTAAGCATTTTGAAAGTGTTATGAGTGAAGCCTATGGGATGCGTGAACGCTTGCGTATGGCGTGGCGTATTCATCGTAAATGTTTTCATTATAAATGGGTTTCGCGCAGATAATTTTTTTATTTAAAATAAGGAGTGGGCCAGTGAATACAGTGGCAGATGATACGCCTTGGGTGCTGCAATTTTGTCACGGTTACGATGGCCCTTTTTTAGATTGCGCGCGTCAATATGCGGTTTTATTTTCAGGCACGGCATACAAGGTATGCACGGTATATTTGACAGGTGAAGCAGACAGCAATGTTGAACGCGGTTCTGCATCAGATGAGGTAATTTTTTTAGGTTATAACAGCAATCAAGTACGCGGCTTGAAATTAGAAGCAATGTTGCGCCTAAAAAAGATTGTGGCAGGACGCCATTTTAAATTATGTATCGCACATCGTTTTAAACCTATTTATATTGCGCTACTGGCAACGCATTTGCCCGTAGTGGGTGTGCATCATGCGTTTGGTGTTTATCAGCGCATGCTACGGCGTTTTTTTGTTAATTTATTTCGTTCGAGATTGCATTTAGTTGGCGTATCCAATGCGGTCCGCGATGAATTAAAACAGTATTTTCCTGCATGGCCGCCGCATCGTATTCGTACACTCTACAATAGAATTAATGTGCCAGAGATTCAGGCTGAACAGGTACCACGCGCAGCAGCGCGTACTTTCTTAAATTTACCAGAAGATGCGTGGGTTATAGGTAATGTCGGACGATTACACGCCGATAAAGATCAGGCGACATTAATTCATGGATTTGCGAAAGCATTGCCTAATCTGCCGCCTGCGGCGATATTGGCTATTATGGGCAGTGGGAAATTAGAAGTAAAATTAAAAAAACTAGCGTGTGAATTAGGTATTAGCGAGCGTGTTTTATTTTTGGGGCAGATAATGCAGGGGCGTCGTTATTTCAAAGCGTTCGACGTTTTTGTTTTAAGCTCTGATCACGAACCGTTCGGTATGGTTTTATTAGAGGCTATGGCTGCCTCGATACCATTAATCTGCTCTGATTGCGGTGGTGGGCGTGAAGTGGTTGATGGGGTGGGGCAACTATTTCCATTCGGAGACAGCACCGCATTAGCGGGTTGTTTGCAGCAACAAACCATGATGCCTTACAACGCGGATTTAGTAAGATCGCGTTTAATATCTGTTTTTAGTGATGAAGCTGCAAAAATACAATTCTGCTATTTTAAGGATTTATTAGATAATGGTTGAGAAAAGTATCGTCTTTATTATTCCTTATTTTGGGCGTTGGCCTTTTTGGCTGCCGTTATTCTTGAAAAGTTGCCAGCTAAATCCAACAGTTAATTGGATTTTGTATAGTGACTGCGGTGAGCCTGATTTGCTTCCGACTAATGTGCGTTATGTGGAAATTACTTTTTCTGAATATTGTGAAAATGTTTCCCGACGATTGCAATGCGATTTTTCGCCGCAGCGTGCGTATAAGTTGTGTGATGTAAAGCCTGCGTTAGGTTTTATTCACGAGCCTGATATTCAGGAGTTTGATTTTTGGGGGTTTAGTGATTTAGATTTAATTTATGGCGATTTAAGAGGCTATTTCAATGCAGAGCGTTTAACGAATTTTGATTTTTTTTCAACGCATGAGCGACGTGTTTCAGGGCATCTTTGTTTAATGCGTAATAACGAGAAAATGCGTCTCGCATTTCGCAAAATACCAAATTTTTTACAAAGACTTTGTGACCAAAAAAGTCATGCGTTGGATGAAGGTGGGTTTTCGAGAATTTTTTTATGGCGTAAAAACTGGCCAGCGCCTTTTTTTAAATTAGCAGGTTTTTTTAATCCGTGGCGTCGTCGGGCTTTATTTGAAGAGTTATACAGTACGCCAAATGCTGGACGTCCTTGGATTGATGGTTCGCGTGTGTTTCCTAAACAATGGTTTTGGCATGCTGGTGTATTAAATACCGATATTACAGGGAAGCGTAGTTTTCCTTATTTTCATTTTTATGGATGGAAAAAATGGCATTGGAATAAAGAGCAGTATCCATCTTGGGCCGAAATGGTTGAATTGGCGTCACGTGATTGTTGGCGGATAGATGCTGAAGGATTTCATGCGTTGGAATGCGTTAATTTACCTACTAAATAATAGGGTAATCTATGAAAGTCTTATTTCTTGTGCAGGATGAGCAGAAAGTTATTTTAGATGCCTTGTATGCAGCTATTGGCGAGCATTGCGAGTGTGATCTCAGGCGTTTATCCAGTGAAGAGCAGGCTGATTTATCAGGTTATTTTAAGCGGCATGTATCTGCTGACAATTATGACCGTATTTTGTTTTTTCTAAGATTTAAGAAGGAGCTGAATCAAATAGATTTCATTCGCACGGTGCCCAATTTAGTTACCTTAGAGCACGACGCATGTCAAAATTATGCGTCTGGAAAATATAAGGGTTATTTTTCTTATTACTATCAAAGTATTCCTTGGATTCGTGTTATTTGCTCTGGTTTTATGCTTGCACAGCGTTTGAAAGCTGAGGGTACGGATGCTATATGTGTTCCTAAAGGTTATGACGCGCAGCTTTTGAAAAATGAGAATCTATTGCGCGATATAGAGCTGGGTTTTATAGGTAGTTTAGGTGCAGATACTTATTCTGGACGTAAACAATTGCTCAATGAAATTCAACAACGTGAGTCGTTATCTATTATGGTAACGGCACCTGGTTACGAATATGCTGCTTGTTTAAATCGAATCCGCTTTTTTGTGAGTGCAGATGTTGGTTTTGATGAATATATGATTAAAAATTTCGAGGCCATGGCATGTGGTTGTGTTCTTTTTACCTATTCGCAGTCCGATTTAGAAAATGAGGCGCTGGGTTTTTTAGATATGCAGAATGTGGTTTTATATCGTTCTGTGGATGAGTTTTGTGCTAAGTTAAATTTATTACGCAATAATCCTACGTTAGCTCAAGCAATTGCCTTGCGTGGTCAAGCGTGGGTGGAAAAATGTTATAGCTTTTCGGTAATCGGGAAAAAAATAGTTGATGCTCTTTCCCAGCCATTACAAAAAGCGGAACATGGTAAGCGAAGTATTTTCGATACGCTTCGACTGCGCTGGAAGCTGCATTCCAGTCGATAATTGATGGAGGATTATGTATGCGGTTTATTATTCGGCTGTTATGGAAATGCTTACCTAAGCGAGAGCGTTTTTTTCTGTTAGAGCGATTTCCTGTACATGAACGCCAAGCAATTAATAAAGTTCTGAGTGGCAATAATAAAATAGTGTCTGGTTTTGAGCAGAATAATTGCATTTTTATTCATGTGCCAAAATGTGCGGGAGAAAGTGTTTGTAAATCCCTTTTTGGTAAAGGGCCGGGGCATTTACCATTGACGTGGTACGAAAGAACGAGCCCCGATTTATATGAGCGTGCATTCAAATTTACGTTTGTGCGTGACCCATTGGAGCGTGCTTATTCTGCGTATCGTTATTTAAAAAATGATAGAGGTATTGAACGCGATGCTCACGCGCGCAGTGTGGTTGAGCAATATGCCGACTTTGATGCGTTCGTAAAAGGCTGGTTGTGCCCTGAAAATGTGCTTAAACAAATGCACTTTGCACCACAATGGTTATTGTTATGCAATTCCGCCGGACATATAGCAGTTGATTTTATTGGCCGTCAGGAGCGGATGGCAGAAGATTTTGCGTGCGTGTGTCAAAAATTAGGTGTCTGCGTCGATTTGGCGCAAGTAAATCGTTCACTACGCACTGAAAAAAGTGCGCGTGAAATGTGCAGTGATGAGGCACTACGCATAATCGCCGACGTTTATCGTCGGGATTATGCGTTGTTGGGTTATCCGTTGCCGATTTAATGATTAACGGCAAGTGCCTCAATCCAAGCCAATTGTTGCGGTAAACAGACAGTTTTTAGATCGTAGTGTGTTTGTGCGAAAGTACGCGCCGCTGCGCCCAGTCGTGCGCGACGTGTTGCATCGTCTAGTAATTCGCATAACGCTTTAGTCAATGCTGGAGCGTCAAAAAAGTCTACTAGAACCCCTGTTTCGTCGTGCCGAATGGCTTCGTGAAGTGGTTTAGTGTCGCTGGCTACAATGGCACAGCCTATACTCATTGCTTCTAATAAACTCCAGCTTAAAACAAAAGGATAGGTTAGATAAACGTGTACGCGACTCAGTTGCAATAGCGGTATGAAATGCTCGTAGGGTAAGTTGCCGAGAAAGTGAACCCGACTCCATGCCTCGTCGCTGATGTGTGGGCGTACCTCTTGGATGAAAATTTCTTTCCAGCTTGCCGCTGGCCCATATTGCTCTGGGTTGGGGCGTGCGCCGTAGCTGACATCATTGCCACCTACGATGAGTACGCGCGCATTAGGCCGTTGGCGCAAGAGTTCGGGCAGTGCGCGCATAAAGGTGTGATAGCCACGATATGGCTCTAAGTTACGGTTTACAAAGGTAATTATTTCATCATTGCGCGTGAGAGTGATGGCCCCTTGTCGCGTATTTAAGGTGAGGTGAATGTTGTTGTCGGGCTGCAATGCGTCGGTATCTATGCCGTCATGGATAACGCTAATGCGAGAGCGAAATGGCTCCGGAAAGGTGCTTGCTTGCCAATATGTAGGCGAAATACCTGCATCTGCACATTCAAAATGCAGCAAGTTATTAGTGTTTTTCAGGCGAAGACGGCAATTTTCGCGCAGGTCGTTAGTGCTGAATTCGGGATCAAAACCAACATCTGTGCCCGTTGGGTGATAAAAAAATTCGCAGTAAATGCCTAGTTTTGCTGTAGGCCATATTTCTTTTAGGAATAAACTCTCGCCCCATCCTGGGTGGGCGATAATAATATCAGGCGTGTATCCTTGCTGTTGAAGGCGCGAAGCGGCATTAAAACAGGCTTCAGCGCGAATGATTTTGGTTTCGACATCGCTGACCCATGGGTGAATGCCTTGAGTTGTGCCGCGTGTTGTCGAGTAAGAAATAACGCGAACACCACGCCATTCTTGGATGTCCGTTTTTTGCATAGTCAGTGCCGTTACCGCGTGGCCATGCTTGACGAGTTCAGGTGCTAACTGCTTGAATTGTCCGGGGAAATTTTGATGAACGAAGAGAATTTTCATGCTTTGACTCTCAGGCGACGACTGTGGTTAGGGTGCGAATCGTTCGTGGAAATATGTAAGCCATTTTGCTTTTGAAGTTGAATAGACGAGTTTCGTCTTTGTATACTCAGCAAAAGCGTCAAAAACTAGGGAGAACGTCGAGTGCTACGCGACGATAATAGCGGTTTAGAAATTTCTTCCAGCATCCAAGTTCTGGAACCGGGGATGTATATCTTTCGCTATGCCAGCAAACTTCCTGAAGGTATTTCAATTTGTTTCAGCCTTCAGTCAACACCGTTAGGCCGGGGCGTAGTAGATTTTTTCCCTGCTGAAGGCGTAAGCCGTAACACCTTAGCATCGTTAGGCGATTGTATCGTTGGACGGGTTAAGGGTGGTCAAGCAGGCCTCCTGATTACTGAATTCCGCAATGCGCCTGATGTATCTGTTAAAGCAGAGCTTCGTATTGACCGTATTGATACGTCTGAAAATTTGGTTCGCTCCGCTGTAGTATCCGATCCAGTGGAATCGACGCCACAAAACATCTGTTTACACGTGGGCGGTCACGTGCAGAATGTGGGCGATGTGCCGTTACAAGAGGGTTGGTTGGGTGATCCCAACGGCTTTGCTCGTATAGAAGGCTTTTGCGTTGAATGGCCCGACCGACCACAAGGCGTAAATTTAGCGTACCAATGTAGCGTGCAAGGCATAGGGCAATTGCCTGCTGTGCTGTCAGGCAGTTACACAGGTACACGCCGCCAAGCCGCTGCAATAAATGCGGTGATTTTTGCTCTTATTGGCCCAGAAGCTGCTAGTTATTCGTTGTCGGGTGAGGCTGTGTTCGCTGGTGGACATGTATGTCGCATTCAAGACAATGAGGAACTAAGTGGTTCGACAGGCTCTGAACAGTTGATTGCCTTGCGCCTAGAGGTTGTTCCGAGCGCTGCTGTTTACCGTGATTCCAAGGCTGGAACTGCCGCTTCCCGCCCACAGTCTCCTTGGGATCGACCTGAAGTACTTAAAACCCAAAATGTTGACGGTTAAGTGTTTGGCTTAAACCATCAGCGATCGATCTCATCCTAGGAGTGATGCAACATGCAATACGATAACCCAGTTACTAGCGCGGCCCTCACTGAAAGCCTGTCCAACGCCGTTTCTAGCTCTACTCTTGAAGCCATCAGCAGCATTTTGAAGCTGGATAAGGGTGTTACTTCCGTTGAAATGGCGGCTGGTACTGTTACGCCAACCAACGGCAAAGTATCTTTCGAGAGCGTTGAAGGCTTCGACAGCAAGACTTCTAAAGTCGTTTCCTTGGATATCGCTGGTGCGGCAGGTGAAGCAGTTACTCTGGACGTCACCAAAACCAAGGCTAAAGTTATCGTTCTGAACTCTGAAGCAGACGTAACTGTTGATGGCCTCAAAGGCGGTCACAAAGTAGTTGTAGCGGGTAACGGCAACGACACATTGGTTCTGAAAGGCGCGAAAAACACCGTCGAAGGTGGCGCTGGTAATGACGCCATCACCACTAAGTTTGGTAAAGATTCTCTGGGCGGTGGAGAAGGTAACGACTCACTCAACGCCGGTGCTGGTAATGACTCCATTTCTGGCGGCGCTGGTAACGACACCTTAGTTGGTGGTGCTGGTAAAGACACCTTCATCTGGACTGATGTTGCAGTTGGTGAAGTTGACCAAGTTCAAGACGCTAAAGGCTCTAAACTGGACCTGAGCGGTTTGAAACTGGGTGATGCAGCTGTTGCGTTGAAGATTGGTGGCGCTGCTGTTACTGAGAACAAAACAGCGGTCGGCGGCACTCTTGATGCCAACAATAACATCGCCTTCGTTGACGGAAATCTGGTTGTTGACCTGAATGGCGATAATACTGCTGACTTCACGATTGATATCGTCGGTACTAACACTATTAAAGGTGTTGTGTACAACGCGAAAACTGACACCTTCGATCTCGTTTAAAACTGACATAGCTTCTGGGGGAGACGTCCCCTAGAAGTTAACCTAAAGTTTGAAGCGTTGATTTAGGAAAGGGGAAAGGTAAAAAAGCCTTTCCCCTTTTCAATTACACCAAAAATAGCGTAGCGAATTGTAGTTATGTCTAAACAGGCGAATTCTTCTTCTGCTTTGAAACAGCTTTTGACGCTGTATCATGAACAAAACGCGCAAGGGAATAGTCAAGCAGCGGCAGCTACATTGGCGCTAGCCATGAAAATTCCTACCTACAAAGGAGAGGCTTTTCTTTGTAAAGGGATAGATTTTTTGAAAAAAGGAAATTTTGATAAAGCTTTTATATTTATAAGCCAGGCTGTGCAATTTTTGCCTGAGCGTAGCGATGTTACTGCATTGTTGGCACACGTTATTAAAGAAATAAAACCAGAGCTGGCAATAAACTGGCTAGAAGAAGCTGTACGCCGAAAGCCTTTAGATAGCGTACTGCGTAAGTCTTTGTGGTTGACTTATGCTGAATCGGAAGCAATACCTTTTTCTACTATAGAAAAAAATGTACTCAGTTATTTATCAGAAATACAAGATCCGCAAGAGCTGAAAGTTATTGTAGATTTATTAAGGAAGCGTACAGATTACAAAGAGCGCATCATCGGTGTAGTAGATTTTTCGCCGCTTAGTCGTAGTGTTACAGGCTGGGTCATTGATTTGAGACAGCCCGATATTCCTGTGGAATTTAAAATTAAAATCGGTAATAAACTGCAAAGTTTTGTTGCAGAAGGTGCTCACCCCGTTTTAGTGCAAGCAGGAATTAGTAAAAAATGCGGCTTAATAAATCTAGATATCCCTGTAACAGAGCAAACATTTAGTTTGCATGTGATTGTGGATAAAAGAGAATTGTTAGGTAGCCCACTGGCTATATTTCCCTATTTTGATCCGCATAAAATATGCAAAGATTCGAAAAGTAAAGAGCTTTCTTTTAATAAAGAGCCTGTTGATATTTTGATTCCTGTGTATTTAGGGAAAAATGAAACGTTGGCATGTATTGAAAGCGTTTTAAAATATCGAAAATCAAATGCTGTTTCTCATAGAATAATTGTACTTGATGATGCTAGTCCAGATATTGAATTAGTAGCGCAATTAAAGCGTCTTGCGAATGCCGGTAAGATAAAATACATTCGACAGCCAGCGAATTTAGGCTTTATCAGAAATATGAATAGAGGCATGTCGTTAAACGCTCGAAGTGACGTTGTTTGGTTAAACGCAGATACACGTGTACATGGTAATTGGCTGGATCGCTTACATAAAATTGCTTATAGCGCGCATGATATTGCATCAGTGACTCCGTTCACAAATAACGGGGAACTGATGAGCTTTCCGGTAAGTAGAGTTAGTCACACCATTCCAGATGATCAGCAACACGCTGAATTAGATATGCTCGCCCAGCAATTGGATGAGCCAGCGGTAACGTTAGAAACGGGGTGTGGTTTTTGCTTTTATATAAAGCGCGCTGCGTTGAACACCGTTGGTTATTTAGATGAACTAGAGTTAAAACGAGGATATGGTGAAGAGACTGATTGGTGTTTGCGTGCCTCAGCATACGGCTGGCGTCATGTGGGCGCTGTTAATACATTTGTAGCGCATCAAGGAGGTATTTCCTTTGGTGCAGAAAAACAGCTTCGTGTTGCCTATAATAATAATTTGTTAAGAAAAAGATATCCTCTTGCTGAAAATAACTACCGACGCTTTTGTAATCTAGATCCTTTATCGGGTGCGCGTACTGCTTTGCAAAGAGCTAGAATTAAAAAAAATACCAGTTCTATGGGTAGAGTGTTGCACGTTTTTCCGAAAGATTTTACGCATGATACATACGATGCGGAATTAATATACTATAATATGGGACAGCTATCGAAAGTAATGTTAACTGTCCTTGAAAAGGGAAGTAATCTTCCTATCTTGATGGATTATACTCTACCATTGGAATATAATCAGCTATTAATTGATTTAGAATTCTTTAATTTTTCTAAAATTAATTTTACATGCGGAAGCAATTTCCCAAGAGTTTTGACTAAGTTACCCGTAGATTTATGCATTGAGTATGATGTCGAAAGCGTAAGTTGGAATACCCTTTCCGAACAGTCGTTTTTATGTGCTGCTTCGCAAGTAGGCTTACCTTGGAACGCACTCTTATCTTTTTACAAAAGTAATTACTTAGATATAAATTGGGTTGTTACAAAAAAAGAGAAGATATTTTTCCCGTCGAGCTTCCCTGTATGCGATGTCGTAAATTGTTTCCTAATAGCGGATGTATTTTTCAGTAAAGAGTCTATTTTGGTGGAGAAATGGCTTTCTTTTATAGAAAAAATGAAACTAAAGAATGCGGATGTGACATTTCTTTTACCTAAAACCACTCCTGTGGAGATTACATTACAGCAAGCGAATGTTCTTGTTGTTCCGTCTTTAGATGGTATGTCTAAAAAAGATTTTGTACATTTAGCAAATTGCGTCGCAGCGATTAGTTTAGAAAACATGCCAGATATAGGCTGGATCGCCGCTGAAATTGCTTCGACATACAGTTTGCCATTGTATGCACCAAAAAATTTAATTTCCGAAGAGGCTGGAGCATTACCTCTATCTGATTTAATTTTAAACATGGGATTGGTTATTCATGATGTCTGATAAAGCGAATTTTGATAAAAAACCGTATGGTGTTATCACGGCTTTGTCTGGTGATATTTTACATGGGTGGGCACTCAATCCGGAGATTCCGGAACAGCGTTTAGCTGTAGAAATTTATATAGATAATCAATTTGTAACGCTTGCTCGTGCTGATATGGAGCAAATTGAGTCTGATCATATTCTTAATGATGGTTTCCATGGCTTTGCTGTACAGCTAAGAGTTAATTGGTTGGAAAGTGCTCATAGTATAACCGCGAGAATTGCTAACGATGGACCGTGGCTGGATGGGGCGATATCTTTACCGGATATTAAACGTGGAACACCAGCTCCTATTTCTACACAAGTATGGTATAGCGGTAGCTTAATAGTAAGCGGATGGGCTTGGAATGAAGAAAGCCCAGCAGCACATGTCGTTGTTCGTGTAAGGGAAGGGGAGCGATTCGTTTGCGAAAGCGTAGCAAATCGTTTGCACCCTGCATTGGTTTATAGAGAAAGTGCAGATCATGGTTTTAAGATTGAATTACCGTGGAGTTTAGCCGACGGTCTACCGCATGAATTGCATATAGAAACTGAATCAGGATTGCCGCTGACTGGAAGTCCAATTAATTTATTATTGCACCCTGAAGGATTGACGAATTTACTATTAAAGTTATGGCCTGAAAGCTTATCTGATCTAACTTCAGAACGATCGAGTCTTGAACTTTTAACAAAGTTAAGTAAATCGCAAGATCTTCTATTACCGCGCAGTGCGGGATTTAGCTGTTACCCAGAGTGGTATGCTCTTTTTGAAAGCTCTTTGCAAGAGCCGCCAAATAATAGCAATGTTTTAATTTTAATAAAAAACGATGGTAGCGAACATACAGATTTAAAGCGTAGCTTGACTAGCATTGATAATCAGCTCTTTCCTAAAGAGCAAATTATTATTAAAATCGTAAATTCTGATAACTTTTTTGAGGTGTTATCTGATAACATAGACCGCGTAGATATATTCATCCCGCTAAATGCGGGAGACCGCTTGCATTCGACGGCATTAACCACGATTTCTAATGTGATGATCCAAGCGAATGCTTCTTGGGTATATTCTGATTGCGATCAAGATACTATGTATGGTACTCGCAGTAATCCTTGGTTAAAACCAGCATGGGATGAAACGTTATTTTTTGGTTTAGACATAATAACGCCAGGTATAGCTGTTTCTAAGCTCTCTATGAAGCAAGCTTTGTCTTTTTTAAGACAACATTTCGACGATAAATGTACATGGCCGTGGATTTTGGCCTCTATAGTTGCTGTTGCACGTGAAAACGTACGACATATACCAAAAGTACTTTATCATCGTAGTTTATCCGCACCCGCTAATCCAGAATTAGTACCTGTTGATGTAGAGCGGCAATATGCCTTAAAGTGGTTAGCGAATTTAAAAGCACCTGGTGCAGACTATGTGGTTTCTGCCAAATATCCAGCATTAGGTAGAGTGCTTTGGCCGTTGCCGGAACCTTTACCCAGGGTAAGTCTAATTATCCCAACGCGAGATCAGTTTAAATTACTGCGCGCATGTGTAGACAGTTTGCTTGCTACGGACTACCCGAACTTAGAAATTATTATTGTTGATAATGATTCAAAAGATGTAGAGACGCTTTCTTATTTTTATAAAGTGATGAAAAAGGGTGTTCGCGTACTAAATTATCCGTATCCGTTTAATTATTCTGCAATAAATAATTGGGCTGTAAAGTATGCAGAAGGCAGTGTATTAGGATTAGTAAATAATGATATAGAGGCTATTGACTCGGGCTGGTTGAAAGAGATGGTTTCTCATTTGATGCGAGAAAACGTTGGTGCCGTAGGTGCGAAATTAATTTGGCCTAATGGAATGGTGCAGCATGGAGGTGTGGTCGTTGGTATTAATGGCTTAGCTGCTCATACTGGAAATCAGAATACCTGTGATGACGCTGGATATTTGGCATTTAACCAAGTTGCTCGCGAGCAAAGTGCGGTAACTGCTGCCTGTCTCTTAGTTCATCGTGATGTGTATGAAAAATTGAACGGATTAGAAGAGCATTTGTTTCCCGTCGCATTTAATGATGTAGATTTTTGTTTACGCCTTAGACAACTCGGCTGTCGTATCGTTTGGACCCCCTTTGCTGTTTTGATTCATGCGGAATCTGCAAGTCGCGGAAAAGAGGATACTCCTGCTAAAATGTCACGCGCTCGTCGTGAGCAAAATAATTTTATTTCACGTTGGAAAGATCTACTTTTAGATGATCCTTACTATAATCCTTGTTTAGCTGGAGATTATGTAAGCGGTCCTTATGGTGGTTTAGCTACCCCACCTCGAGTCTCAAGTAAACTTCGCTAGTTCTGATTTTACAGTGTTGCGAAAAAAAGAAGTTGCTTCCTACGCCGTGGAGGAATGGCGTTAAATCTTGAGGCGGTAGCGTGTTTGAGATTTGCATAAATTTGAGTACCTGGAGATAGATGTGATTTATTTACACATTGGAACAGATAAAACTGGGTCTACTGCGATACAAAAACTATTGAAGTGGAATACAGATATTTTAAAGGAGTTGAATATTTTATACCCTGAATCAGGCCAAATGCATTATGATCATGCTCGACTATCCATCGCTTTAGATGAGAATAAAGATGATTTATGGCTAAAGCTGCATGACGAAATAATAAACTTCACAGGCGATGTTATTTTGTCTCATGAAGGCTTTTACAATAAAAGTATTGATTCGATTCATAAGATAAAACAGCTTCTGCCAAGTAATGAAAAGGTAAAGGTGATAATTTATTTTCGTCGTCAAGATCTTATGATCGAATCCGGTATTTTACAACTGTTAAAAAACAGAGAATCTTTTTACGATTTAGATTTTATTTCAGAAAATCCGCCCTCTTTTTCTCATCTTAATTATTTGGAAATAGTCAATAAGTGGTCGAGTGTTTTTGGAGAGAAAAATATAATTTTGCGGCCTTATGACAGTAGTTTGCTTAAAAATAGAAATTCTATTTATCTAGATTTTTTGAATTGCATCAATGTTTCAAAAGAAAATTTTGATAAATTCAAAACGCCTTCTGAAGATACTAACCCTAGTTTAGATGCAGCATCTGCTTATGCAATATCTTTTCTTTATAAGCTGGGAATTAAACCAGAGAATCATGATGAAATTGTCGATTTGTTGCTTGCATTTCAGAAGAAATATGAGAAATCTCTATCTTCTATATTTTCGATAGCAGCAAAAAATAAAATTATGGGTGAGTTTTCTCAATCTAATAATTCTTTAGCATCTAAAATGGATGTTTCTTTTTTAAAGAGAGAGGTTAATACTACTGAACTACCTTCGCCTGATGAGGTTTCCAAACGATTGAAATTTATTTATGAAAATAGAAAAAGCGTTTTGGGATGTTATGAATGGTTTGGTGAGGGTAAGTTATGTGATTTAGTTAGAACTAATAGAATAAAACTATTAAGTGGGTTTCATAATTTAGAAGATTGGGGGGTTTGGGTTTCTGGTGAGGAGGAAGGTGTTTTGGCATTTAAAGTTCCTAGAACTATTGTCGGTAATCTAAACGTAAAAATTAATTGCCGTTATTTGGGTGGATCAAATACTAAAAGTTATTTGGCAATTGGTGATTTAATTTTTGAGTTATCCAAAGGGTTAAATAGCTTTGTCGTAAAAAGAATGGATTTTAAAGGAAACGTATTAACTTTTAGTATTAAGACAGAATTTGCATCTAGTCCTCATGCTTTGCTGAACAGTAGCAATGATCGACGTGTTTTGGGTGTTGGTCTTGAAGATATGAAGTTTATAGAGCTGGCGAATTAAAATTTGAAACTAAATTAGTTTATTGTGGGCTGACGTAAATATGATAAATATTATATCTGTTAATGATGTTGCGATAGCGGATGGTAATATCGTAATGGAAATTTATCAGCGTGATTTTGGTGTATATGAAAAAGAGGATTGTAGTCCGCTAACGGAAGCTGATTTATCGGCTAACGATTACATAACGGATGCTTTAAAAAAATTAACACCTGATATCCCGATTCTTTCTGAAGAATCAGCTAATGAGGTAAGCGGTGCTAATCGTAGTCGATGGTCTAAGTTTTGGCTAGTTGACCCCCTAGATGGGACGAAAGAATTTATAAAGAAAAACGGTGAATTTACAGTAAATATTGCGTTAATAGAAAATGGAGAGCCTGTTTTTGGAGTTGTACATGCGCCTGCCTTGAGTGTGACTTATTGGGGGGATATAAATAATGGTGCATTTAAGATTGACGAAAACGGACAAGAAAAAAGAATTTCTACTGCTAGTCGACTAGATAAAAGCGAGAAGTGCGTTTGGCGTGTTGTTGGTAGTCGATCCCATGCCTCAGTAGACTTTGAAAGTTTCGTTAAAAATATTCCTTGTGTTGAGCTAATTAGTATGGGGAGTTCTTTGAAGCTTTGTTTGGTTGCAGAAGGAAAAGCAGATTTATATCCTCGTTTAGGACCTACTTGCGAGTGGGATACTGCAGCAGCACATGCGATTGTAAATGCTGCTGGCGGAAAAGTTTTAGAGTGGCCTTCGTTAAAGCCGCTACGGTACAATCAGAAGGCTGATACATTGGTTAATCCATTTTTTATTGTTTGTAGTGAAATAAGTGAGATATGGGCTAAAACACCCATACTATCTATTCAGAACGTTTATGAGAGAAAATCGCACAATAGTCAATCTGATGTCGTTTGGCATAATACTTGTGTTAGTCAAGTCATGCGCTCTCGTAGTCTCAAGCAAAAACCGTATTGTATTTGGTTAACTGGACTATCTGGATCAGGTAAATCAACCGTTGCTAATGCATTAGAATTAACTTTACATAAAGATGGTAAGCATACGTTCTTACTAGATGGCGATAATGTTCGTCATGGTTTAAATAAAGATTTAGGCATGAACGATGAGGATCGTGCAGAGAATATTCGTCGCGTAGGGGAGGTGGCAAAATTAATGGTAGATGCTGGTTTAATTGTTATCACAGCATTTATCTCGCCATTTCGGATTGATCGCGAAAAAGTAAGAGCAATGTTTTCGCCAGGTGAGTTTATAGAGGTTTTTGTAGATACACCCTTGGCTGAATGTGAGCGTCGTGATCCTAAAGGGCTTTATCAGAAAGCACGTGAAGGTAAAATTCGTGACTTTACTGGTATAGATAGTGCTTACGAATGTCCAGAATTGCCGGAAGTACATTTACATGCTGATACCGCTTCACCGGAAGCATGTGTACAGTTGATTTTAGAATTGTTGAGGTAAGTTATTAATGGACTTTATGCTGATGACCGCTGGTGCGCTTACTGGATTATTAGTAGGCCTTACTGGTGTCGGCGGTGGCGCATTAATGACACCGCTTTTACTTTTGTTCTTCGGTGTTGCGCCATTATCAGCCATAGGGACTGATCTTTGGTTTGCGGCTATTACAAAATTATTTGCTACTCGTGTTCATCATGGACATGGTCTGATTGATTGGCAAATATTGCGTAGGCTGTGGCTGGGCAGTTTAACGGCATCTGCATTGACTTTGTTGGCGATGAAAGTTTATCCGGTCGATTCAGAATCTGTTAATTTGTTAAAAGTTGCTATTGCGATTGCTGTGCTGATAACTGCATTAGGTATGCTATTTCAAAAGCAATTACACAATTTAGGGCATCGGTTGCGGACAACCGATAGTCAAAATTTCATTCATTGGCAGGCGCCGCTGACTGTTTTTTCAGGAGCTATTCTTGGAATTTTAGTGACATTAACCTCCGTTGGTGCTGGTGCGTTAGGTGCCGTTTTCTTGGCTTATCTTTACCCGTTAAGATTGACGCCCCCTCGTTTAATTGCTACTGATATTGCCCATGCAATTCCGTTAGCAATGTTTGCTGGATTGGGGCATCTTTTCATTGGTAATGTAGATCTGAGTTTATTAGGTAACCTACTTTTAGGATCTATACCTGCGGTTATTATTGGCGCTATGTTGTCAGCACGGTTGCCTCATATCTTTTTACGCTCTTTGCTGTCGGGTGTTCTGTTATTAATAGGAATTAAGCTCTGGTGGTCAATTTCTTTAGTTTGAACTTAGTAAGTTTGCTTAAAAGGTGAAAGTAAATTTCATGAATCATTCAAACTATTTGGCAAAGCATTTTGCTAGGTGTTTACCATTTCAAGATGCTGAAAAATTTTATGAGCAGCCGGTTTATGATCTAGATGTACCGAATTTTAGCCCTATTTTTGGATTGCAATTAGCTATTTGGCAGTTAAGAAATAAGGATTTACAAGTTAAGTATCCGCTAGATTCTTTAGATGGTCGTGTAGGCTTTTTGGCTTGGTGCGTATTTAACGGACGTTCAGAGTACCAATCGCTTAAAGATTTAGACATTTTTTGGAAGTCTATTCAGCTACCTGCTGTAATCCCAACGACTGAATGGTCTGGTGGCATATCTCGTTTTTTACAATTAACTATTATTGCTCGTCCAGATATTGGAATTGATGCATCTCTTTCGACTATAGAAGCGCAGCTATATGCTCAAGCGTGGTTTTGGTGTTTTGGTGGTTGGAAGGAGGTTGAATTTACCGCAGCAGATATTCCTACCTGGCAGAGAAATTTTCTTATTAATGACGGTGATTTAGTAAAAACGCGATTTGCTAAAATCTTATATAGTCAAAGAGAAGATTTGCAAAGTGCATTTAATTTAACTTCTGAAGTTGGTTTAAGTAACTTTAGGAGTTGGTTGATGCAGCACGCTTTGCATGAGACAGCATTACCTTTACTTTTGCAGAGTCCACCAAGTTGCTGGCCTGTATCATTACCTTGTGAAAAATTAGAATCTTTTAATAAAGATACCAAGTCAGCATTTGGTATTAACTTAATAGGTTATGCCTTTGGTGAGTTAGGAATTGGCGAAGATGTGCGTATGGCGGCCAAAGCATGTGAGGCTGTGGGTATTCCTTTTACGATAATCAACTTTGAGCCAGGCTCCAATATTAGTCAGAATGATCGGTCATTAGAAAAATATGTGAGTGAACACGCGAAGTATTATGTGAACTTAATTTGCTTGACTGCTTTGGAGAGTTTAAGGTTTTACCTTGAGCGTGGAAAAAACTTATTAAGTGGTCACTATAATATAGGATATTGGCCTTGGGAACTGCAAAATTGGCCTGCTGCTTGGAGTCATTGTTTTCATTTAATAGACGAAATGTGGGCTTCAAGTCGCCACATACAGCAAGCTGCCGAAAAGTCTAGTAGTTTTACCCCTGTAAAATATATGCCTATGGCTGTACATACCGACAATAAAGCTACGGTATCTCGATCTGATTTTGACTTGCCTGAAGATAAAGTTCTTTTCGTATTTTCCTTCGACGGAAATTCATTCATAGAGCGTAAAAATCCTTTAGCTATAATAAAAGCCTTTTCTGATGCTTTTCCTAAAAACATAGAAAATGTTGGTTTAGTTATAAAGTGTATGCGTCCGAGCGAAGAAAATTTAGATTGGCAGCACATTAAAAAAGTAGCAATTGAAGATGAACGTATTTATATACTAGATAAAACCTTAGACAAATCAGAGGTGTTAGGGCTTTACTCGGTTTGTGATTGTTTTGTTTCACTACATAGAGCGGAAGGCTTTGGTAGAGGCATTGCTGAATCCCTTCTACTGAACTTAAAAGTCATTGCCAGTGATTACGGTGGGAACGTAGATTTCTGCCGTCGTGCTGGTGCGTATATGATTCCTTGCTCGATTAGGCCATTAGCAGAAGAAGAATATGTAGAGGGTAAAGATAATTTTTGGGGAGAACCTGATATCGCTGCGGCTTCTGTTGCAATGCAAAAGGTTTTGAATGATTGTTTAAAAAAAGAATCGTGTAATAATTTGGTATACGAGCGGCTAATGAAAGAGTTATTTTCTTTCGAAGCAGTAGGCGCTCGTTATTTTGAACGATTACGTGCGATCGTTTACATTAACTGAACTGAAAGGCTTAAAGAGGTGTTGATGATGAAGTTTTATCCTGTAATTTTGTCTGGTGGTAGTGGTACACGTTTATGGCCTCTTTCTAGAGCTGCTATGCCCAAGCAGTTGTTAGCATTAACGAGTCAATTGAGTATGTTGCAATCTACAGTATTACGTGCCAGCTCTGTAGAGGGAGCACAGGCTCCATTGTTAATCGGTAATGAAGCTCATAGATTTTTAATTCAGGAGCAACTAAATAAAATTGACGTTGCTCCCAGTGGAGTAATATTAGAGCCGTCTGGCCGTAATACAGCACCTGCTATTGCTTTAGCAGCTCTGAAATTATTTGCGTCAGACCCCGATGCTATCATGCTGATACTACCGGCAGATCATATTATTGATGACCAAGAAAAATTTTCTCAATGTGTAGTTTCTGCGGTAAAGGCAGCAGCAAAAGGGCATTTAATAACTTTTGGTATTGTTCCCAGCTATCCTGAAACCGGCTATGGTTACATTAGGATGGGAAATAGTTTAGATTTAAACAATGTACAGAGTTTGTACTCTGTTCAGAGCTTTATAGAAAAGCCGAACGCTAACATGGCACAAAAATTTTTGGAGGAAGGAGGCTTTCTTTGGAATAGTGGTATGTTTGTATTTAGTGCGCGCTGTTACTTAGATGAACTAAAACGGTATCGTCCTGATATTCTAAATGCAGCTATAAACGCTTGGGATCATCGTAATGACGATTTAGGATTTATTCGTCCAGAGAAAGATGCTTTCTTGAGTTGTCCTAGTGAGTCTATAGATTATGCTGTTATGCAAAAAACAACCAAGGCTGGCGTTATTCCTGCGAGTTTTGGTTGGAATGATGTAGGATCTTGGAGTAGTTTATGGGAGATTTCTGATAAGAACGAACGAGGAAATTTTGTCAAAGGGGATGTTTTTATTGACGATGTTTCTAATTCTTATATTAGAGCATCGCACCGTCATGTTGCAGTAATTGGATTATCTGACTTAGTTGTAGTTGAAACAGCTGACGCTATTTTAGTTATGCATCGGAATAAATCGCAAGAAGTTAAAAAAGCGATTAGCTTCTTTGAAAAAGAAGGACGAGGAGAGCATTTGGAGCATATTCAAGTGTATCGCCCATGGGGTTGGTATGAAGGTATTGATAAAGGCGAGCGTTTTCAAGTAAAGCGAATCATGGTGAGACCTGGGCAGAAATTGTCTTTGCAAATGCATCATCATCGCGCCGAACATTGGATTGTTGTGAGTGGTACTGCCAAGGTAACGGTGGGTGTACGTGAAATTCTCTTGACTGAAAATCAATCTACGTACATACCGTTAGGAGAAGTACATCGTTTAGAGAATCCGGGTAAAGTAGATTTACATATTGTAGAAGTTCAATCTGGATCGTATTTAGGTGAAGATGACATAGTCAGGATATCTGATAATTATGGTAGAACAAATTAAATAAACCTATCGGAGATCTTTATGAACGAAAATATTTCAAATAAAAAAAATAAAAAGATAGATATAGATGATAATTTAAATTTATTGGACACGTTAGAGCCTTTTGTTGATATTAACATGAAAGCCTTACGTCAAAAATTTATTAAAGAGTCATTGCTAGAACAATCTATTGCTGTAGTGCGTAATGAAGTTGGTGATAAATTAGATGCCAAAGTTCAAAATTTTTTAGCACGTATCTTAGTCGACTTGCATATCATAAAGTCGGCTTATGTAGAGCAACATAAGTATGTTGATCCCAAGTTTGATGTAGCGTTACCTAATGCTCCCTCAGCAGAAGTTATACGAGAAAATCTTACTTTAGATATGAGAGGTGATATTACAGGTAGAAATTGGTGGAACGTAGAGAATGAAGGCCGTTGGGCTGGGCCTGAATCAGAAAGTTCTTTGTTATTTCCGAAGCTTGCTACAGGAGATTACCGTTTATCTATTCATGTCGTAAATGAAATTGAGCCGAATTTTTTATATAACTTTGTACGTATTTTTTTCGATAAAAATGAAGTTTTTTTTGATAAATCTACAAAAATTAAACCGCCATGTACTTTGAAGATTAAAGTTAGTGTTGATAACAACCATAAGTTTCCTTTCCATACGTTGAACTTTATTTTTGATAAAATGATTTCTCCTTTACAACAAGGATACTCAGACAATAGACTCTTATCTATAAGAATTAGTAAAATCTCTTTTGAGAAAATAACTTAAATTGGTAAGGGTATGAAAGAAGAAAAAAAAAGAGTTTTATTAATAACTGACGTTGCTTTTTGGCAGGTTGGCCTTGGTTCAAGATCGCGTATTTTGGCGTTACTTTCTACTTTAAAAGAACATTTCTACGTAGACGTATTTTTTTTAGGAAAAATTACGAGCGATTTTTTTGAGTCGAACTTTTCTGAACAGTTGGACATAACCTCAGTTGAGGATTGGTTTATTCCAGCGGCAGTGGAAAAAAAGTTTTCTAAAGGAAAATTATTTAGTAATCCATCTTTGAGTGGATGTAATGACACGCTGTTTGGAAATTCGTTAATTAACTTCATTAAATCGAGAGAAAAAAAATATGATGCGGTTCTCATTGAATATATTAGATGGGCGTTTTTAGCATCTGTTTTTCCAGAAAAAACGCTTTTAATACTAGATACGCATGATTTAATGGCTGCACGTGAATGGCGTTTTTCTGTACATAATAGAAAACATCATGTTTCTATATCTCTTGCTGAAGAGCTTGCTATTTTTGAAAAGTTTCACGTTGTTATTGCTATTCAGTACGAAGAGTTCAAGTTTATAGAAGCTTCTTTAAAAAGAGCATTACCTTTATGTTGCCCTCATTCTTTAAGTGTGGAAAATAAAATTTCTTTACTTAAAGCCAACGTTATGGAGTCTAAAGACTGCCATAACTTACATATTGGATTTATCGGTAGTGGAAGTGATGCTAATGTAGACTCGTTGATTTGGTTTTTAAATCAAGTTTGGCCTGTAGTAAAAATGGCAGGACTTACACTAAATATTTACGGAGGGGTTTGTAATAGAGTAGAAATGCAACCATATAAAAAAGAAAAAGTTATTTTCCATGGAGTTGTGGAAAATTTAAAAGAAATATATAATTTATGCGATTTTATGATAAACCCAATTTTATTTGGTGGTGGATTAAAAATAAAATCAGTTGAAGCCATTTGTTATGGTAAACCGTTAGTTTCTTCTCCGGAGGGTGCGGTGGGTATAAAAAACTTGGAAAAAAGTGGTATTTTGGTCGCTAAAAAAAGAGAACAATTCATTGACGCAATATTGTTGTTGGCGCAATCTCCGGAATACAGACTTTATATGTCGAAAATGGCATTTGAATCTTCGAAACAATTTAGTCCCGCAGCTTGCTTTAATGATTTGATTAGCTTGATTAGGATGTGGTGATGCAAGTTATAGATAAAGTTATAATAACGGGAGATTTATTTAGAGTTAATTCGGATAATGTTTTTTTTCAAGATAGAAACATAAAGTGGCTTTATAATTTAATAAAGCCTGCTTTGGAAATGTGCTCTAACTTTAGAGTTGATTTGTTGTGTAACTCAACGGAAGGAAAAAATCCTTTATCCCGTGCTTTTTATAAAGCAAGGGGGTTGGAAATAAATTTAAAAAACTGGGCTATCCTATATGATTCGATACCTACTGATAGGGAAATTGCATTAGTACACCAAAAATTCTCTAAATCATTGATTATCACTTTTGAGATGCCAGAAAACTTAAAAAAAGCCTTAGATTTTTTAGATATTCCTTATATTGATTTTACGATACATGCTGTTAGATTTATGGATGATCTAATTTTTGGATTAAGAACTAACATAACCGGCTTAGAAGCCTCGGTAAGTCGTTGGACTGTGTCTGATGATGAAATAAAACTATCAGCTGGTTTGGCGATGGCTACTCTTGGGCAGCTACCTGTGATTGCAGAGTTTTTACCGTATGAAAATGTGGGAGTTTTTTGTGGTCAAACGATGGATGATAAAGTTCTTATAAAGAATGGATCTTTCATTGAGGTAGAAGATATGTTGGATTATTTTTCGGATATGTGTTTGAGGCATGATAAAATTTTCGTAAAGCCGCATCCGTTCTCAAAAGAAAATCAAATGATTTTGGCCTTAACTAGGCTTTTTAAAAATACGCATTTAATAAATAAAAATTTTTATCATATTCTTTCGCAAGAGAATGTTTCGACTATCTATAGCGTAAACTCAAGTACTTCTATTGAAGCTGCTTTTTTAGGAAAAAATGGGATTCACTTTTCGTTATACCCGTACTTTTTTTCAGAAAAGTTTGCGACTGGGGGTAGTTTTTTGTCAATTAAGCCGGATATTTTTGATCCCAACTTTTGGGAAGCTATTTTATCTGATTTTAAGGTAAATACTAAAAAAAGCAGTGTTAATTCTGTAGTCTATTCAACTTTGCCGCCTATGAGGAATAGAATTCGTTATTCGTTGCAAAGTTTTTGGGGCGCAGATGTTTTCGATAAAATAAATTAGTAGAGTGCTTTATGAGTAAAAATATAAATTCAGAAATGAAAAAATTTGAAAGCAATCTAAACGAAATATTTTTAGAGTCTATATATGTTGGCTTTTTTAACGAAAAACCTTCTGAGCTTGAGTTGGTAGAATTAAGATCTGTCTTAAATAAATATAATGACCTTGCTAAGGTTGTAGAATTTGTTCGTGAAAAGAACGATTCACTATCGTACAGTAAAGAAAAGGCTACCAATTTAGTTCAGGAAACTTATTGGGGTATATTTGACAGACCTGCGGACGATTTTGGTTTATCACGCCATACTCAAAATTTGATAGAGTCTCAAGATTATGCGGGCACATTAAAAAAATTTATTTATTCGGGTGAGTTTTCTGTTTCGGTGATGCCTAATTTATTTTTACGATACCCAAAACATCGTAAATATGTTTCCAGTGCTGATATAGAAAAGATAATTGGACTAAAGCCGCACCTTGGAGAAGTTGCGATGACTCTAATAAATACTAAGCGTATTTTAGAGTTTTCCCGTAATCTAGAGTTGGGAAATAAAAAATCGATTGTGTTTACTTATAGAGAAAATGATAAAAAAGAACACGATACGTTATCGCCCATTTTTACTGAGTTAAAAAAGAAAAAACCTGAATTAAATGTATTAATGATGCCTTTAAATGAAGCCGTTATGTTTATGGCGACTCAGCATGCATCAAATGTGGCATTTGTTGTATCGATAGATGTTGTTGCTAAAGCTTTAAGAATAGCGAATCAAGAAAGTAAAATAATTTATTTGGAACATGGTGTTGCACCTCTGAAAACATATACTTACCGCTCTCATTATAAAATGTATAACTATGCTATTTTGCCAGGGAAAATCTGGGTCAAGCGTATTACTTCTTTATATCCAGAGTTAAAAGGAAAAGTTTTTTCTGGAGGCTATTCGAAGCTATATAATAAGACGGTAACATTAAAAGAACGATCTGATTATTGTAAAAAATTCAAACTAGATCCAAATAGCAAGATCATATTATTTGCGCCAACTTGGTCCGGCGGAGATAAAAATAAAGGTATATTTAATATTTCTCATCTTGAGAATATTTCTAATGTTATAGCTATTCCTCATGACGGTGACGTAAAACATATAAAAGGATTTTCTCATGGTAAATTCTCTATTCATAAACTTGAATCTGAGTCGATAAGTTATCATTACGCTTTTGCTGATTTGTTGATAAGCGATATTTCTTCTACAGCGATCGAATTCGCTCGCTTAGGAAAGCCTGTCATTTGTATCAATACGGGAGTCTTTTCTGATTACGATCATTCTTATATAGATAGTGCAGGTGTTCCTTTAATTCCGCATACTCCTTATCGTTGGGATTTTTGTCCAGTTGTTGCACCAGAGCGATTAAAGAACGAGGTAACCAAATTTTTAAATGGTGAAGAGATTAATATTAATCAGAATCTTGTAAATGGAATGTGCGAGTTTTTTGGAAGCGATGCTGCAAGTCGTAGTGTAGAAATTTTGCTAAAAATTAAGAATGATATATTTGGATAATTTCATGAAAGTTATAATAACATATGGAACTTTTGATATTTTTCATGTAGGGCACCTCAATTTATTTGAAAGAATGCGTGCGCTTGGTGATCGTTTAGTCGTAGGCGTTTCGACAGATTCGTTCAATGAGTTAAAAGGCAAAAAAACTATTATGCCTTATGAAGAGCGTGCTCGTATTATTAGTGCATTGAAGTGCGTTGATGCCGTTTTTCCTGAAAATGACTGGCAGCAAAAAAGAGATGATATTTTACGCGAGAAGGCGGATATATTCGTTATGGGAAGTGATTGGGCTGGACACTTTGATGATTTGAAAAGTTTGTGCCAAGTGATTTATTTGCCTAGAACAACGGGTATATCGTCTACTGATATTAAGAATGTTATAAAAGGTGAAGTGCGAGATGAACTAATTGGAATAAAAAATAGTTTAATTGGAGTGCAATCGAAGATATCAGATCTTCTGGATTAAATGGTTATTTTTGGTGAATTATGAAGAAAATATTTGCACTAAGTTTTGAAATTCCGGATAAAAGCGGACTGAAAAAAATTGTTGAGCCAGGTCGTGCTCATTATTCCTACAAAGCGGTAAAAGATAAATTTTGCGATCTGTTTGATGAAAAAGATCAATCATGGGTTGAATTAAAAAATCCTGAAATTTATAGAGATTTTAATTTACAAGAAACTTTATTTAATAATTCAAGGTTAGAAAAAATTCATATCGCTTTCAAATCGCCTCAGTATTTACGCCCTGCTGGCGGTTTTTTTAATATTGCTCATGTTGCTTGGGAGTTTGAAAAGCTTCGTTCGAAGTACTCGATGACACCAGTGTTACCGGCTAATGACGATTTAAGAATGCTGCGTGCTTTTGATCAAATATGGGTTGGATGTGAATTTACTAAATCTGTCTTTGAAGCCCATGGTTTGACACAGGTACATGTAGTACCAGCACCTATTAAAGTACCGTTATTGCGACAGATAGTAAGAGAGCCTGAAAAGCGCGATTTGCGTTTAGAAAAAATCAAGCGTAGTAATATTATGTGCTGGCCTATTAGTGTGCGTAACCATGGCTTTATGTATGCGAGCGAAGCTCTTAAGAAAAATCCTTCTGAACTTTCTTCACTATTAAAGAAAGCGTATAAATCAAAAGGTAAAGTTTTTTTACAGATTGTAAATCCGCATGATCGAAGAAAAAATTTAAAAAAACTCATCAAGGCGTTTCACGCGCTAAACTATAAGTATCCTAACTCTTCATTAATTCTTAAATTTACTAGCCCAGAGAAAGGAGAAAAGGTTTACGAAATACTGCGTTGGTTTTTGGATGATAGTCATGCTTTAGATGCTGATGGCGTATATTTTACGACTGATTATATTCCCGAAGAGAATAAATATGAGTTCATGAGTTTGTTCGATTTTTATGTTTCTCCTTCACGTGCTGAAGGTCAAAACTTGCCTCTACAAGAGGCGATGATATGCGGCCTTGTTCCTATTTCGACATGTAATACGGCTATGTTAGATTACATAAAAAGCGAAAACGCATTTTTAATAAACGGAAAGAAAGAAGAAATTACTCATTTAACAAACCCAGATGAAACGATGTGGGGTTTTAATTGGTACGAATCTAATGAGTTGGATATTTTCTCAGCGTTAGACAAAGCGTTACAAGCTTCTGAAGAAGAATTACAGTTTAAAAGAAAGCTCGCGCAACAAATTATAGCTGAAAAATATTCTATAGATTCTGTGACTCTTTTAATCGAAAAAGCACTTGGCGAGCGTAGAGGGTAATATGAGCAAATCGACCATTTTCATGGAAATTTCTCCGTTACAGGAGCTTTCTTATACGGGTATTCCAAAAGTTGCTCTTGAGTTAGCGAGATATGCGTTATCTAAAGATAACGTAGAATTTTTTTGGGACGATTATATCGTGCCGAAAGATATAGTGAAAAAACTTGTGTGTGCTGAATCTGGATTGCTGCTGCATTCATTGGCTAATGAGCGCATTCGCTTTCAACCATTACTCGTGCGTGTCAGCGAAGTCGAAAAGTCTGTTGGGCTTTTTGTTAATGTCATGAGTAGATTTTTTTTCAATAAGCACGCCCAGATTGTGCACGATCTAGTTTTTATCACCGCACCTGAATATCATCATCAAGACACGATTCGTCATCATGGGACAACTATACTGCGCGATAGTGAGATAGCAGATGCACTGATTTGCGTTTCTCAATCTACGGCCTACGACGTGAAAACGTATTTACAGCCGGGTGACGGTAAAATTAGTTTTGTCGAGTTAGGTGTATCTATTCCTGAGCAAAGTAAGCTTCATGATCGGAGTAGTAGTAATATTGAAAAATTCATTATGGTTATCGGAACCATTGAACCGCGTAAAAATATTGAATTAGTGCTACGTTATATTTCTCAAAACGTAGAATGTTTAGAAAAATATTCTTTTGTTTTTTGTGGAAAAGACGGATGGTTAATTTCGTTCGACGATTTAATAAAAAAATATAGACTGGAGCAAGCAGTACGCGGTGGTAAAATAATAAGGTTAAAGTATATTTCTGAAGAAATGAAGTGGGGGTTGTTAAGTAAAGCGTCTTTGTTGTTATTTCCTTCTTTTTATGAAGGGTTTGGCTTGCCAGTCATCGAAGCATTAGCGTGTGGTACTCCAGTTTTAGCCTCGGCTTCCTCCAGCATTATGGAGGCTGGTCGTGATTTTGCTTGGTATTTTGATCCGAGCGACTTTAATAATTTCGAAGAAAAACTCTCCGCCATTTTAGCGAATGATTGCGAAACTCCAGATCAGTGGCCTTCTGAATTAAAAGAATATCTGCTAAGTAATACGTGGGCGCACTACTGCAAAAATGTTTTCGATATTTGTGAGGGGTTATAATATGAGTGTCGGAACCCATATAGGTTTTGTTGATACTTACGAAAACGGTGAAATATCTGGATGGTCTTATACGTCAGGTATTGCACAACAAAAAATTTTAGTAAAAGTAAATGGCGAATTAGTTCGTACTATTGAAGCTAATAAAAAAAGGCCAGATGTTGCATCTGCTGGCTTTGCTCCAGAAGTATGCGGTTTCGTGTTTACTATTGACGTTGATGCCGTTTTTGAGGGCGAGTACATCGTAACTTTGCAGGATGCTTACACTGGATCATTACTGAAAAATGGGATATTAAAAATGTCCGCTGGTCAAGTAATGCTGTGTAATGATTTATCTACTGTGAAAATAAAAGAGCTAAGTGTTCGGGAGTATATTTCTATTGCAGATATGTCTAATAGTCGCATCGAAGAGTGTGAATTTGTAGATTTATTTATAGATAAATTAAGCAATTTTCCTTGGAATAAATTCGTAGCTATGTGCTACTTGGTGATTTTAGGGCGTGTACCTGACCCTCAGGGTTTTGGAGATAAAATGCGTCACATGAATAATTCAGTGACAAGTAAAAAATCTTTGGTGATTGATATGTTATCTACAGAGGAATTTAAGAAAAGTAGCTCAATGAATGATGCTAGAATTAGATTAAGCAAAGTAATTTAAATTAAAGCAGCGACAATAAAATGTTGTCGCTTTTTTTAGGTTCGGTGTTTTATGCTAGAAAAAAACTTTCATAGTTATAGTTTGCTTTATGTTCCCGGCCGTGGTCGTACCTTATTTATAGCGTTAGCTGGGGTTGGCAATACCAAAAATGATACGATAAGCTATGAATTTAAAGCTACGATGGATCGTTTAGGGTTAGACTGCCATAGTATTTATATAAAGGATTTATCTAGATCCTGGTTTAATAAAGAAGATGGATGGGATGATTTAGTTTTATTCATTAGGGAGTGTATTCTTTTAAATGAAATAGAAGATGTGTGTATAATTGGGCTTAGTATGGGAGGTTTTGGTGCAATAATTTTGTCTAGTTATATTAAGGCAAGAAGAGTTATTTCTTTTTCTCCTAGATCAAGTATATCAAAAAGTCAATACTTTGATCATAGAAACGATAACTATATTAGTAACATAGTTAAAAAAAGACATGACGATCTAAATAGCTTTTTTTCGGATGGCACAGAGTATCATGTTATATTTTCTATAGATAACTTAAATGATTGTTTGCATGCAAGCTTTATTGATCCAAATAAAGCAACTGTTTATGCTTTCAGGGGTGATCACAATATTCCAATGACACTCAGAATGGCTGACTTAAATACTAAGCTAGTATCTGATTTTGTAAAAAATCAATTTGTCCCAGAGCATTTTGGTTTCTTTATATCTCGAAAAAAATCTTTCGAAATAGCGTGGGATTTTTTCAAAAATGGACAAAATATAAATACGCAACTTCTGCAAAATTGCTCATCAGAAATAATTCCATCTTATTTGATGAGTAGATTCTGTAATTTACCAGACTTTAAATTAAAAATCGACAGTTATCCGTTGCACGTTTTTTCTAAACTGAGTGGAGATAAGCTACTAAATAATCTAACGGATGGTTGGTCTAAACTTGAGCACTGGGGAGTTTGGGGGGCTGGAAAAGAGCATTGTATTAATTTTTATGTGATGGATTTTTCTATATACGGAGAAGTCCAGATAGAAATCGTACTCCGGGTTATCCATGGTAAAAAAATACCTCCTCAATCATTGATAGTTGAATGTAACGAAGAGACTGTTTTTGCAGCGGAAAATTTAAGTCAAAATTTGACGATTAAGTTTAATTCAAAGTCTGCATTAACTTTTATTAAGTTAATAACTCCAAATGCTGTCAGTCCATTCAGCTTAGGTATAAACAAAGATAAGAGACTATTGTCCGTCGGGTTAGAGTCTCTAAAGATAGTGCCTGTTTTATGATGTCTTTTCATTTAAAATTTTTCTAATTTCTTTAATTAGTAAATTTAATGCACCTTTGTTTTCTTTCATTGTATGTAGAGCGGCGAGACCGCATTTTGTACGAAATTGCTCATTTCTAAAAAAGCTCAACACCGTTTCAGCTATATCTGAAGAGTTTTTTACAGTTATTAACGCACCAGTATTACGTAGGTGATTTGATATTTCTAAAAAATTGAACGTATAAGGACCGCTGAGAATTGGTAGCTTTACGGCAGCAGGCTCTAGTAAATTATGCCCTCCTTGTTTAGTTAAACTACCACCGACAAAAGCTACGTCAGATATAGAATAAAAAGTCATCAACTCTCCCATAGAGTCTCCCAGTAATACATTGTGTTGTAGTTCAACATCTAGAGAGCTAGAGCGACGGACAGTGTTTAATCCTGCTTTTACGCAAAGCTCATACACGGAATTAAAGCGTTCTGGATGGCGTGGTACTAATATGAGCAACGCGTTAGGACAGCTTTTTAGTATGCTTTTATGAGCGTCTAAAATTAATTCATCTTCACCGGCGTGGGTACTGGCAGCAATCCATGTAAAACGGTTTTTAGTAGTCCATTTTTCGCGTAGAAAATTTGCATCGGTGCTTAATTTATCAGATATTTCTATATCAAATTTTATTGAGCCTGTAACTAATACAGCTTCTTTGGATGCGCCTAAGCGTATAAAACGCTCAGCTTCGACGTTAGTTTGGGCGGCAATAACACTCAACTTGGATAGCATTGGACGAGTAAGCATAGGAAATTTAGCGTATCCTTTTGCTGATCGTGCTGATAGACGCGCATTGGCTATGATAATAGGAATATTGCGCTTATTACACGCATAAATGTGATTTGGCCATAACTCTGTTTCCATAATAATTGCGAGTACTGGTTCTATATGGCTTATGAATCTTGAAGCTGTATTGGGTAAATCGTAAGCTAAATAACAATGCTGAACAGTATTACCAAATAAAGTATAAATACGTTCAGAGCCTGTAGGCGTTGTGCAGGTAACAGTAATCGGTAACAGTGGATACTGTTGTTGTAGTTTTTTAATTAAGGGTGCAGCAGCAATACTTTCACCGACCGAAACTGCATGTAGCCAGATACCACCTTTTTGAAAAGACGAGGACGGTCCGCAAGCGAAACGTTCTTTTAATCGTTTTCGATAAGCAGGAATATGATAACTACGCAGTAAAAGACGTATGATGATCAGAGGTAATATGAGGTAAAGTAGTAAGCTGTAAAGATATCTATTCATAGTATTCAGCAGGTTAATTTTTAGGGGTAATGGAATAATAGATCATACCGGTACCCTTTTTATTGAGATAGTTTCTTATGAAGCATACGGAATATACTGACATTTTAATCGTAGGTGGTGGTATTGCAGGATTATGGCTGAACGCTCGCCTACAATCTTTAGGGTACAGTACAATTTTACTCGAAAAAAACTGTTTGGGAGGAGAGCAGAGCATTAAATCTCAAGGAATTATTCATGGTGGAACCAAATATGCGCTGGCTGGCGCGCTTACCGGGTCTTCTGAGGCTATTTCAGAAATGCCTCGTCGTTGGCGTGAGGCGTTGCTTGGCTCTGGTGATCTAGATTTACGTGGCGTAGGTGTTTTATCTGAAGCACATTATTTATGGTCGCCGGGTGGTTTAGCCAGTGGCCTTACTGGTTTTTTCGCTAGTAAAGCAATGCGTGGGCGGGTAGATAGCGTTAGTGCTGATAGCTTACCTTTAGCACTAAAAAGCACACATTTTCGTGGTAAGGCGTATCGTTTAGCAGAAATTGTATTAGATGTGCCCAGTCTAATAAATAAGTTAGCCATTTTATCAAAAGGCAGTATTTATAAGGTAAATGAATTATATCCGATGTATGCAAAAGATGCGTTGAGTGGTTTTAACGTAGACGGTAAAGTAATAAAAGCGTCGCGTATTGTTTTATGTGCTGGTAGTGGAAATAGCGAGCTATTAAATCTATTAAAGATAAAGCAACCCTGTCAGCAATTACGTCCATTACACATGGTTATGGTAAAGTCTGCTGGAGTTTTACCTTTGTATGCTCATTGTATCGGGACTGGTTCTAAGCCGCGTATTACCGTGACTACGCATGTCGCGCATGATGGTCAATCGGTATGGTATTTAGGAGGAGGGCTTGCTGAGGCGGAGGGCGTAGCGCGTAATGAGGAAGAGCAAATTAAATTTGCTAAGAAAGAGTTATCCACTTTATTACCATGGATTTCGCTAAATGATGCCCAATGGCGCGCGATTCGTGTGAATCGTGCGGAGCCAGCGCAGTCTAGTTTAGTGCGTCCAGACAGTTCTTTTTTGCATGAAGAGAACGGATTATTAGTTGGATGGCCAACTAAGTTGGCATTAGCACCTGATTTTGCAGATCGGGTTTTAGATAACTTAAAAAGAAATAATATTTTTCCCAATTTTGATCAAATAAAAGAAATTGGATTGCCACGCCCATTGCTTGCTCGTCCCTTATGGGAGAGTGAATTTGTATGAACGAGTTACATTCTTTTTGGCGTCATTTAGGCTCTACGGGAATTCTGGTTTCTCCTATCGGTTTAGGTACTGTAAAATTAGGACGAGACCAAGGTGTTAAATATCCAGATAATTTTGTTATTCCCGATGACGCTTTAGCTGCATCTTTACTATGTGAAGCGCATGATATGGGAGTTAATTTGCTAGATACCGCGCCTGCTTACGGTGTTAGCGAACAACGCTTGGGGTTTTTATTGCGTGGGCAGCGTCATAAGTGGGTTTTATCTAGTAAAGTTGGTGAAGAATTTGAACAAGGTAGATCGTATTTCGATTTCAGCGCAACTCATGCGCGTTTTTCCGTTGAGCGAAGTTTAAGACGATTAGGAACAGACTACCTTGATATTGTATTGGTTCATTCCGATGGCCATGATATGGCGGTATTACAACAAACGCCAATATACGAAACTTTAGAGCGATTAAAACGTGAAGGCTGGATTAGAGCTTTCGGTTTTTCTGGTAAAACGGTAGAGGGTGGCATTGCAGCACTTCAGTGTGGAGATTGCGCGATGGTTACTTATAATCTGAATGAACAAAGCGAGCGCCCTGTTTTAGATAAAGCGGCTCAACTAAATCGAGGTGTATTAATTAAAAAAGGGTTTGCTAGTGGTCATGCCTGTTTGCGTGGGGTTGATACAGTACGCGATAGCTTTGAGCTTATTTTTGCTCATCAAGCTGTAAGTAGTGTGGTGATTGGTACAATTAATTCGAAGCATTTAAAGCAAAATGTAGAAACATTAGCTTCTGTTCTGGCAGAAAAAACGTATATTTAATAAACATCCCCTTAGTAACAGTGGTACTAAGGGGTATTTTTTAGGCGCTGGCGAGAGAGCTTGCCCATTTAACAAGTATTTTATGAATAGGCCCACGCACTTCAGAAACGTGACGTCCTTTGATGCTTGGTGCTTCAAATAAGCTCTCGACGTAAGGTAGAGACCAGCCTATTAAGTCAGCGAACTGGCGTCGATAGTGAATGCTAATATGTGGTAGTTCATCTGCAATGCGTTCCGTCCATTCTTCTTGAAAAAAGTCCGGTTGTTTACTTTTTAAGTATTGAATGAATGAAGCGGCTTGATTTCTATGTATGCCTAATTCGTTAATTTGCCGATATATCTCTATCTCTAAAGCAGAGTTTTTCTGTTGATTGGCCGCTTTAGTCGCAACGAATTTTTTTGCTAAATGAGTGATTTTTGCTGTATTAATGAAATCAGTTGCTGGATCTATATCTTTAGGTTTAAATTGCATGAAGTTAATCTGATAGCCGAATATGCTACGGTATTGTTTGGCGAGGTGTAAATAATCAAACATACCCATTGGGTTTTTTATGTAATCGCGATAAGTTGCTTTATTTCCATTGCGTAAACAAAATTCACGATAATGGCTTACTTGATAATCTACTAAATTACGAAAATAAGCGATACCGGAGACAGTGCCAAATTCTCCATGTAAATCAGTAACCATGCCACCTAGATGTGCTAAATGTGCAGGGTGAGACCATGCTTCACATGACATGATAACAGTTTGGCAGTTTGATTCTTTTATTTCAGTATAAAGCGCATCAGGAACGTATTTTTTATCTTTGTGTGTCATGTAGTCGGTGATTAATTGACGATGACGATAACCAATCTCTTCCGATTTAGTTAAGCCGGTAAGAGGATATAAAATACCAGATGATTTTAGAATGGCACGGTTATGGTACAAAAGATTTTGGATGCTTGATGAAGCCGTTTTGTATGTGCCGACGTGAATTAATATATGCTTTTCATTTGGTGGTTTCAGCATGAGTGAATTCCTTCAGCAAAATATATGTTTGCAATAAATTGACTGGAGCATAAAGCCCCAGTCGATACTCTAACAATTAAGCATTACGCAATAAAACAGCAGAGCCCCAAGATAGCCCAACACCAAACCCGCTCATAACTAAATTTTTCCAATGACTATCAAAGGCGTAGCGTTCTAATAGCAGTGGAATTGTAGAGGAAACGGTGTTACCAGCTTCAAAAAAATCTTTAATGACGCGCTCGCCGTTTTTACCTAACCGTTTAGCGATGGCATCTACGATAGCACCACTGCCTTGATGTAAACAGTAAGCGTCAACAGTATCTAGATCGAGTCCAGCTTCCTGTAGTACTTCCTGCATGTGCGGAATTATTTTTAGACTAGCGAAGTTAAATACTTGGCGGCCATTCATATGAAAGCAGCCGTTATGCGTGACTAAATATTCTGCTCCTGCGCCGTCGGTCCCAAAGCGTGCGGGGCCTAATTCCCATATAGGGTCTTCGCCAATCCAGCTGGCTGTTGCAGCGTCACCAAATAATAAGCTGGTCATTCTGTCGTTACGATCCATTATTTTTGAATACGGATCGCAGGTAACTAATATCCCATTTTTGAGACCGGCGGCTTCCATAAAACCCTTAATAACATAAAGGCCATAAACAAAGCCGGAACAGCCAAGAGAAACATCAAAGCAGGCGATATTAGTTGGCAAGCCTACTTTGTGTTGAACAATAGCCGATGTATGCGGAAGACCTTCGCCATCACCGTTTTGCGTAACAACGATAAGTGCTTGTACGTCGCTAGGATGCAACGTAGCATTTTTAGTAAATAAGTTTTTAATTGCGGCGGCACATAAATCTGATGTTTCTTCGTGTGCATCTTTTACAGATAGCGTGGCGGTACCGATTTTAGACAACACGAACGTTTCATCCCGGTCAAAGGATACAGCTTGCGCGATATTGTCGATGCGCCCAGAAGGGATGTAGCTGGCGATACTTTTGATTCCGATCATTTGTTTTCGACCCCGAAACAAAACAAGACGCCCCAAATGGGGCGTCGCCTTATCACTGGATTGACTGCTGCCACTCGACAGCAGTCACATCACCCAACCATGACTTCAGTCGGAGCCGGGTCCCTGTGTTAGTTGTGGTGCTACAAGCCATTCATTGGCTTGGCGTATATCATCCTCAGCCAATGTACCTGTCCAGCGGCGCAGAACCATCAGATTTGTCACAAAGTCGTACTGAGCTTTACGCAAATCACGCCAACTGGCGTACTCCTCTTTCACTCGATTCAACACATCAACCGCGTTCAAGACGCCGTGCTCGTATGATTGTTCGGCAGCGGCGCGTGATTTTCGCGCCGAAGCCAACGCTTTTTGTGACGCCAAAATGCGTTTCATCCCCGAATCAACGCCCCAAAATGCGCTGCGTGTTTCGCGGACGAGTTGGCGGCGTGTTGCCTCAAGGTCTTGCTCGGCGGCCATTAAATCCGCATAACTGGACGTGACCCGTGCGTTGGTGGAACCACCGCTATACAGGGGTATTTGCACACCGACACTGGCAACGTAGGTATCGGTTAAGGTGCTTTGGCTATTTTCGTAACCAATGTCGCTGCGTTGCGCGCTTAGGCTCAGGCTGACGCTGGGTAAATGCCCCGCTTTAGCCTGACTTAATGCAGCGCGTGATGCTTCGAGTGCCTGTTGTCGCATGGTTAATAAAGGGCTGTTATTGACCAAATTAACCCAGTGCTGTTCGCCTTGTGAGGGCATTTGGAACGAGGTTTTTTCTGCAAAGCCCTTGAGTGGTTCAGTGACGGGACGACCCACACGCTCCGCCAATACTTCACGGCTGGTATTACGTTTATTAAGTGCTTCAATTTCTGATGCTTCGAGCGCGTCAACCCGCGCCGATATTTCTAATACATCAGTAATCATCGCCATTTGGCGTTCGAACATAGATTTGGCGCGCGCCAAATTACTGCGCGTGGCGCGTAATTCGGCTTGTATTAATGCCAGTTCATCTTCTGCTGCCAATGCACTGAAATACTGATCAGCTAAATCGACGGTTGCTGATTCAATAGTGGCTTGGGTAGTAGCGTCTTGTTGTGCGGATAATGCCGCAAAACGACGATAATTGTACCAAACCGCAGGCTCGTAAATACGTTGCTGTAAACTAAGAGAGTGCCGTTTACCGTTATAAAAGCTCGTGGTATCTGAACCAAGAATACTGGTGGATTCCTGAAGGCTCCGATTGTAAGCACTATTTGCACTCAATTGTGGGAGCATTTGGCCCAATGCTTCTCGTTCACGCCCCTGTGAGCTATCACGGTTTGCTTGCGCTGATTTAATGCGTGGGTCGTCACGCATCATCTCTTGAAAAAGTTTCAGCAAATCAGAGGGTTGATTCTTCTGCATCCCGGCTGACGATACAGCGTCAGAACGGTTTGCGACTGACCGTTCTTCCGCCGCGTAGACGTCAGACAAGTGCCCCAACGCCGTCATTAGGGTGGCTACGCATACCATGCTTTTTATGATACGCATGTGATTAATCCTCAATGAGAGAGCGATTAAAAGCGTCATGTAGAGGCTTGGTTATATAGCTAAAGAAAGTACGCGAGCCTGAGTTAATTAATACTTCAGCAGGCATACCTGGTACAAGATCAAGTTTATTTTCGATTAAGTCTTTACGCCCTTGTTCAGTGAGTTCAACACGGCCTAGGAAATACGAAGCGCCGGATTTTTCGTCACTGAGGCGGTCTCCTGAAACGGTGGTTAATACGGCCTCAAGCGTAGGTGTTTTATGCGTGTTAAAGGCGGTGAAGCGAATTTTAGCCGGTGCGCCAACCATCACGCGGTCAATATCAGAGGGCGTAATTTGTGCTTCTACGATTAACTCTTCTGTTGAAGGCACAATATCAAGCAAAGGTGTACCGGGACTAATAACACCACCGATAGTATGCACTTTCATGCCCAGTACAATGCCATCTTCAGGTGCACGAATAAATAAGCGCGCTGATTTTTCTTGGCTGGAGTTTAAGCGTTCCGTTAAATCGAATGCTTGCGTTTGTACTTCAGCCAATTGCTTGACGACATCAGAAACAAAGGTTTTCTGTAGTTGTGCAATTTGCAAATCAGTTTCGCCTACTTGTAAGCGAGTTCGTGCGATAGAAGACGCTAAATCAGTCGCTTCAGAACGCAAGCGGGTGACGTTACGTTCTTGTTCTAAAAGACGCTGTTTATCAATAAAGCCTTGTTTCAGCAGCGCATTCAAATCAGCTATTTCTTTTTGGTAAGAGTTAGCCAAATCGTTTTTGCTGGCAATCAATTCATGGAATCCACGAATTTGTTCTTCCAGTTGCACTTTGCGCTTTTTCAAAACGTCCATTTCACCGACATGCGCGTTACGGCGTGCAGTGAAAATACGACGCTCATTGTCGCGTGCCTCTACAATGCGCGTATCACCTAAATCAGCAACACCTTTAAGCGTGTTATTGGTGAATTCTAATTTGTCGTGATTATCGCGCTCGGCAATTAAACGATTTTCCATGGCGCGGGCTGCAATTAATTGGCTGCGTAACATTTCTGCTTCAGCCAATGTTTGCGTACCTTCTAGCTCTATCAGTATATCGTTTGCTTTAACGAGGTCGCCGTCGCGCGCATGTAAGGCTTTAATAATGCCGCCTTCTAAGTGTTGAACGGTTTTACGATAGTTTTTAACCGTAACAACACCCGGCCCCATAGCCGCGCTTTCTAGCGGAGCAAAAACGGCCCACGAACCAAACAAACCGAAGGTAATAAACAGGATGAAATAGCCGATACGCCGGATACGCAGATCGTTAGTGTCTGGCTTTTGTGCTGCCACTAAGGCAGAAACGTCAGTGTTTTTTGCCATGATTATTCATCCTCAGCGATTAGGCTTTGCCGTTAGCTGGTTGTTGATTAGTGGCCGCTTGTTGCTGCGCTTTTTGCAATTCAGCAAGTACTTGGTCACGTGGACCAAACATGATGAGCGCGCCATCACGGATAACCATGAGCTTATCGACAACACTTAATATATTCGGGCGATGAGTAATCACGAAAAGCGTGGAGCCTGCACTTTTCATATGTTGCAATGCGACAGCTAACGCGCGCTCGCCTTGGTCGTCAAGGTTAGAGTTTGGTTCATCTAGAACAATTAATTTGGGCTTGCAATACAAAGCACGCGCTAAACCAATACGCTGACGCTGGCCACCTGACAAGGTATTACCGCTGGCACCGATAATGGTGTCATAACCTTGCGGGAATTTTAAAATAAGTTCATGTACACCGGCTGCTTTGGCAGCTTCAACAACGGCAACAGGGTCAACTTCATTGAAGCGTGCGATATTTTCGCTAATAGAACCTTCGAAAAGTTCAATATCTTGTGGCAAATAACCAATATGTGGGCCTAATTCTTCGCGTTTCCACAAAGAAACGTCCGCACCGTCGAGGCGAACTTTGCCGCCTGCGGTTGGCCAAATGCCCAATAGCGCGCGCGCCAGAGAGGATTTCCCCGCACCACTAGGCCCGACAACACCTACAAATTCGCCTGGCTCTACTTGAAAGCTGACGTTGCGTAACGTGGCTTGTTGCGTACCGGGTGGCGCAACGACAATAGATTCAGCCGTCACACGGCCCACTGGGGTAGGCAGGGACATGCGCTCAGGTTCGCCAGCGATTTTTAATAATAATTCGTTAAGACGCTCGTATTGGCCGCGTGCGGCAATAAAACCTTTCCAGGTTCCAATGAGCATGTCGATGGGGGCCAATGCACGACCTAATAAAATAGAACCTGCAATCATTAAGCCGGGACTAATTTCGTGCTTAATAACCAGTAATGCACCTAAACCCAGAATGAGCGATTGGCTTAACATACGGAATGTTTTAGACATAGCCGTAATAGCGCCCGCGCTATCACTGGCGGTTCCTTGCATATTAAGAACGCGATTATTTTTTTCCTGCCAACGACGCAACAATTGCGACAGCATTCCCATAGATTCCACAACTTCGGCATTGCGTAAGTTGCGGTTAGTGAAGCTGGTGGCGGATAAGTTTTCTTTATTAGCGTCTTTAAGTTTTTGGCCGGTTAAACGCTCATTTGCCCACGCTAATGCAATCAAAATAAGTGCGGAGAAAATAGCAAACCAACCATACCATGGGTGGAATAAAAACATAACGCCAATATAAACAGGCAACCAAGGTGCATCAAAGAAGGCAAATAAACCATTTCCGGTTAGGAATTGGCGCAGTCCAGTCATATCACTGAGTGGCTGTGCAGAGGCATTGCCGCCGCTTTGAATCGCTTGCTTGAAGCTCGCGCGGTACAAGCGTTCGCCGAGTAATAAGTCCAGTTTGGTACTGATTCTGACCATGATGCGCGAACGAACCCATTCCAGGGCGCTCATCGTGACCAGCATTAAGATAAGAACCAGTGTCAACATGACCAGCGTTGGCTGACTGCCAAACGCGACTACGCGGTCATACACCTGAAGCATGTAAAACGAAGGTGCCAGAACTAAGAAGTTGATGAAAAGGCTAAAAAAACCTACAGCGATAAAGCTGCCTTTACAGGCTCGAAGTGCTTTTTCGAGGTCCGATTTTGGAGTGGGTGTCATAGATCGACTCGGAGATGTGGGCCATACATTGGCTCCGCACCTATAGCGCACCAAACAGCGATGCGCTTTGCGTGCAGAACCACCCTTCCGGGCTTAACGGTGAGTGTCGCCTCGGATTTGCTCGACAATGGCCGTCGTCGAGCAGTTATCTACAAAATTCAATACGCGGACTTCTCCGCCGTAAGCGTGGACTAAAGAGGCACCAACAACGCCTTCTAAACCGTAGTCACCGCCTTTTACCAAAATATCGGGCCGCGTTGCAGCGATAAGCGTTTCAGGGGTGTCTTCACTGAAACTGATTACCCAATCCACTGCACCTAAGCCCGCCAATACCGCCATACGACGAGCCACGTTATTGATAGGGCGGCCTGCGCCTTTTAAGCGAGTAACGGACGCATCGTCGTTGATAGCTACAATCAAGCGATGACCTAAGGTACGCGCTTGCTCTAAATAACTGACATGCCCGGCATGTAAAATATCGAAACAACCATTGGTGAATACAATCCGTTCACCTTGAGCGCGCGCGTCTTCTAGCGCAACTAATAATTGACTCAAATTCATAACGCCACGGCCTGCACCCTGTTCGCGATGCACAGCACGGCGTAACTCTGGTGTGCTTACGGTCGCGGTTCCTAATTTCGCCACCACCAAACTGGCCGCCAAATTAGAGAGTGCAACCGCATTAGGCAAGTCTTCACCTGCTGCTAATGCACTGGCCAGCGTAGAAATAACAGTATCACCTGCGCCTGTAACGTCGAAAACCTCACGCGCTTGCGCGGGTAAATGCAGTTCAGGATGACCAGCGCGCAGAAGAGTCATGCCATGTTCGCCGCGCGTTATCAGCAGAGCGTCCAAATCAAGCTCGGCTAACATAGCCAATCCTTTTTGTACCAATGCTTGTTCGTCAGCGCATGGCCCGACGACTGCCTCGAATTCGGACAGATTTGGCGTGATAAGCGTAGCGCCTTTGTAAAGGGAAAAATCATGGCCTTTGGGGTCAGCCAGTACCGGGATGCCGCGTTGACGCGCCGCCTGAATCAGGGCTTGGTGATTTTGTAACGCGCCCTTGCCGTAATCCGACAGAATTAACACTTTGACATGCGTCAAAGTCGCTTCAACTGCGGCCAGCAATGCGTGTGTGTCTGTTGCGAAAGGCTCTTCAAAATCAAGGCGTAAAAGCTGCTGATGCCGACTCATTACGCGCAATTTCACAATCGTTGGTTGCGTGGCCATGCGCTGAAAATGCACGCTAACGCCCGCTGCTTGTAACTGTTCGGTGAGGCTATCGGCGGCTTCATCGTGGCCGGTTACGCCAATCAGCCACGCCTGAGCGCCCAACGCTGCAATGTTCAGCGCGACATTCGCGGCCCCGCCAGGACGGTCTTCTTTCTGATTAACGCGAACCACAGGAACCGGCGCTTCAGGTGAAATGCGTTGTGTTGCGCCATGCCAGTAACGGTCTAGCATCACATCACCAACCACCAAAACGGCGGCTTGATTGAAACGGGGCATAGACAATTGCATGTGGGCTCCGGGTCCAGAAAAACGGTGCGAATCATAGCACGGCAGGATTATGCGCTACCTGCACGCGCGTAGTGCGCTTGCAAGGCTTCCCAAGGGAAGTGCTCGATTTTATTACGAACCAAATAGCCATGCAGGTGCTGAAAATTACGCCGCACTAAGCGCAAGCTCAAGGGGTTGCTACGAAAACGCACATCTAAGAAGTCGATAAGCCCAAAGTGGCCATCGGGTAAACGTAAAACATTACCCAAGTGTAATGAGCGAAAATAGACACCTTTTTGATGCAATTCTCGGATGAATGCAGCAAATTCGGGTAATAACGCTAAAAAATCGTCGGGGGATTGTTGAAACAATTGCTCCATGGAATAACCGGGCAACGGAACATAGCGACACGCACTCACCGCATGATGCCGCTCAATCCATACGCATTCGGTTACTTGTGGTACGCATAAACCGCGCGCGCTGAGTTGTTGAGCATGCGTAGTAAAACGCTGGGCGTGGGAGAACCAGCGTGCTAACCATAGGCGTCTTCTGGGCCGAAATACTTTAAGTAACTGACCATCCGCACAGGCAATGACTTTAGGGCCGCGCGCATCCTGTTCAATGACGCGGCCATTGGCTAACCACTGTTGCCATTCGTTCGCTGTTACAATCCGCATCCGTTTTCTCTGGACAAATACAAGGGGCCAACATATGGCCGGTTCTGTTGGGCAATCCAGTTTTAAAGTCTATTTGCGTCTACTGAAATACGTTATTCCCTATTGGGGTGCCTTTGCACTCAGTATCGCGGGCTTTCTGGTATTTGCTTCTAGCCAGCCTATGCTGGCGCACATGCTGAAGTTTTTCTTAGATGGCTTACAGAATCCTGAAGCGCCCGTGTTTATGGGTTTCTCACTCATGCAGGGTGTTCCATTAGGCATCGTGCTGATTGCATTTTATCAGGGTTTAGGTTCTTTTTTAGGGAATTATTTTTTAGCAAAAGTGGCGCGTGGTGTCGTACACGACTTACGCTGTGCCCTTTTCGATAATTTGCTGACACTGCCAAATCACTATTACGACCAGCATAATTCCGGGCATCTTATTTCTCGAATTACTTTTAATGTAACAATGGTTACTAATGCCGTAACGGACGCAATTAAAATTGTTATTCGAGAAGGCATGACGGTTATTTTTCTGTTTAGTTATCTGTTGTGGATGAATTGGAAACTCACGTTGGTTTTAATTGCAACATTGCCATTGATTGGTTTGATGGTAACTGTAGCAAGCAAGAAATTCCGTAAGCAAAGTAAAAAAATTCAAGAAACCATGGGTAATGTGACACATATTGCGTCGGAAGCTATTCAAGGTTATCGCGTGGTACGCAGTTTTGGGGGGGAAGCGTGCGAGAAAACACGCTTTCATGCCGCCTGTGCCGATAATATGAATCGTGGATTGCGTATGATTCGTACACAGTCCATTTATACACCTTCGCTGCAAGTCGTAGTGTATGCGGGGATGGCTGCATTAATGTACATGGTACTTTTATTACGCGGCGATGCCAGTCCGGGCGAGTTAGTTGCTTATATTACAGCCGCTGGCTTATTGCCTAAGCCTATTCGGCAGTTATCAGAAGTAAGCCCTAACATCCAAAAAGGGTTAGCCGCAGCGGACAGTATTTTCGCTCAATTAGATGAATTACCTGAACTAGACAATGGCGCTATTTGTACGCCGCGTATTTGTGGTCGTTTAGAAGTACGCAATCTTGAGTTTACCTATCCGGGTGCGAGCGATTCCGTGTTGCGTAGCATTACCTTCGATGTTGAGCCGGGAAAAATGGTGGCCTTAGTAGGGCGCTCGGGCAGTGGCAAATCAACATTGGCTAGTTTAATTCCACGTTTTTATACGCATACGCAAGGCGAAATTTTATTAGATGGTGTTCCTATCGAGCACTATCAATTATCTAATTTACGGCAGCAAATTGCGTTGGTGACACAGCAAGTCACACTGTTTAATGATAGCGTTGCGAATAATATCGCGTATGGCAGTTTAGCCGGTGCGTCGCGTGCTGCTATTGAACAAGCGGCTTGTGATGCGTTTGCGCGTGAATTTATTGAACGCTTGCCGCAAGGTTTTGAAACCGAAATTGGTGAAAACGGCGTGATGCTATCGGGAGGGCAGCGGCAGCGGTTGGCCATTGCACGCGCATTATTAAAAGATGCGCCCCTTTTAATTTTAGATGAAGCTACTTCTGCGCTCGATACAGAATCAGAGCGTCATATTCAGGCTGCATTAGATAGAGTAATGCAAGGGCGCACGACGCTCGTTATTGCTCATCGACTGTCTACGATTGAAAAAGCCGATTTAATTTTAGTCATGGACCAAGGGGAAATTGTTGAACGTGGTACGCACGCCGATTTATTAGCGCGTGGCGGTCATTATGCGCGTTTGTATGCGCTGGGTTTAGAAGACGAAACACAGGGTATTTCCTAACCCTTTATCGGAACGGTGTAAATCACCATCAACCTTGTTAATTGAGTGAATTTGCAGGGGGAACGCGCTGTGTATAATCCGTGCATCCTCCCTGCTTGCTAGGAGTACACCTTGCGCGCGTTATCCTTGTGCTCTTTTGCGGCTATTACGTTATTTCCGCTGATGTTGGCTGGCTGTCAAACATCATCGGTGTCTTCGCCGCTGGCTGTTTCTTATCCTTTGTCCACGCAACAGCGTTTGCAGGCGGCTGAACATTGGGCGCTTTTGGCGCGCTATGAAGCTGAAAAAATGTTGATGAATGAGCGTATTCGTATTTTGCCGCTCTATATTCAGCCGGTTGACGCTGCCTCAGGAGGAGAGTTTTTTCGCAGTTACCGTGATTTATTAACCAGTGCGCTGGTGGCGCGCGGTGCGCGCGTCGCTACAACACCCGAACAAACGGCAGTAATACAGATTCGCGTTGAGCCTATTCAGCATCGTGGTCGGGATGCAGGTAATCCGCCGTCATTATTACCTTCGTTAGTTCGAAACTGGTTTTACGGAAGCGGAAGTACTTCAGGTGATGATGAGGTAGTTATTACCACTCAGATTCTTGAAAGTTCGAGGGTTTTATATTCAAACTCGCACCGTTATTACATTAACGAAGGGGACCGGAGACAATATATTGTGCCGGTCGGTACAGGGCAGCCGCTGTTGCCAATTTTCCCGGTGACGAATCGCTGGCAGTAAGCAGGAGCTTGGCTATGTCTCTGTTTTTTAGAGTATTTATGCTGTTGGCGCTAGGCGGTTTGTTGGCGTCGTGCAGTGCTGTACAGCCGTATTTATCCAAACCCGTTCCTCCTGATGTGGAAATGAGCGAATTAGTACGCGAAGCCACTGAACGTATGTTAGACGACAGTCCGCAGCTTGCTCATTATAATCCGTTAATTGCAGCGTCATTTGTAAATATTGATGCACTGATGGAATCGTCTACGCTGGGGCGTTTATTATCTGAATTATTTGCTTCCTCAATGGCGCGTGAAGGTTTTTTAGTGCGTGAAGTTAAAATGCGCGACAGCTTATTTATTGAGGAAAATGTCGGCGAATTAATTCTATCGCGTGAAATACAGCGTTTAACGAGCGTACATTCAGCGCGTGCCGTGTTATTGGGTACTTACGCAATTGGTCGAACGCACGTCTATGTGAGTGTGCGCGTTGTGCGTGCCAGTGATTCGGTAGTGTTAGGCGTGACAGATTTGCGCTTACCGCTGAATGCCAACGTAATGAGCCTTTTGGGAAGTGGCCGCCGGTGATTCTTGCTAGTCGCGCAGGGCGCTGCCGTTTAGACTGGCCGTGATTCTTGTCGGGGTGCCTGTGGGCTGAGATTGGCGCTGGCCAAATCCCGTTGAACCTGATCGGGTTAGTACCCGCGTAGGGAACAAGTGCTTCTCACCGCAAGGTGGGACGTTTCCTGCACAGCGTTCGCCCCGACGTTTGTTGTCCTGCCGCGTGCTGTGGAGACCCCATGAAAGCCACCCAACACCAAGCCCTGAGCGAATCCGCACAGGTTGACCAGCAGTCCGTCCAACCGCTGCCCAATTCCCGCAAAATCTACGTTCAAGGTTCGCGCCCCGATATTCGCGTCCCAATGCGTGAAATCTCGCTGGCGGATACGCCCACCGATTTTGGCGGCGAGAAAAATCCCCCTGTTTTGGTATATGACACCTCCGGCCCTTACACCGACCCTACCGTGACCATCGACGTGCGTCAGGGGTTGGCCGACATTCGTTCCGCGTGGATTGAAGACCGTGGCGATACCGAAAAATTACCCGGCCTGAGCTCCGAATTTGGCCAACGTCGTTTGAACGATGAAGAACTGTCCAAAATGCGTTTCGCGCATGTGCGTAACCCGCGCCGCGCTAAAGCAGGGCAGAACGTCAGCCAGATGCACTACGCGAAAAAAGGCATCATCACGCCAGAAATGGAATACGTTGCCCTGCGTGAAAACATGAAGCTGCAAGACGCCCGCGAAGCGGGTTTGCTGGCGCAGCAGCATCCCGGCCACAGTTTCGGCGCGAACATTCCGAAAGAAATTACCCCTGAATTTGTCCGCGAAGAAATTGCACGCGGACGCGCCATCATCCCCGCGAACATCAACCACGTTGAGTTGGAGCCAATGATTATTGGCCGTAACTTCTTGGTGAAAATTAACGGCAACATCGGCAATTCGGCGTTAGGTTCTTCGATTGAGGAAGAAGTTGCCAAGCTGACATGGGGCATTCGTTGGGGTTCCGATACCGTGATGGACTTGTCTACCGGCAAGCACATTCACGAAACCCGCGAGTGGATTATCCGCAATTCGCCAGTGCCTATCGGTACGGTGCCGGTGTATCAGGCGCTGGAAAAAGTGGGTGGTATCGCTGAAGACCTAACGTGGGATTTGTTCCGCGATACGCTCATCGAACAAGCCGAGCAAGGCGTGGATTACTTCACTATTCACGCGGGCGTTCTGCTGCGTTATGTGCCGCTGACCGCCAAGCGCGTGACCGGCATTGTGTCGCGTGGTGGTTCCATCATGGCCAAATGGTGCTTGGCGCATCACAAAGAAAACTTCTTGTACACGCATTTTGAAGAAATTTGCGAAATCATGAAGGCCTACGATGTGAGCTTCTCGCTGGGCGACGGCCTGCGCCCCGGCTCCATTGCGGACGCCAACGACGCCGCGCAATTTGGTGAGCTGGAAACCTTGGGCGAATTGACCAAAATCGCATGGAAACATGACGTCCAAACCATGATTGAAGGCCCCGGTCATGTGCCAATGCACATGATTAAAGAGAACATGGATAAGCAGTTAGCCTGCTGCGATGAGGCGCCGTTCTACACCCTCGGCCCACTGACCACCGACATCGCGCCCGGTTACGACCACATCACCTCCGGTATCGGGGCGGCGATGATTGGCTGGTTCGGCTGCGCCATGTTGTGCTACGTCACGCCGAAAGAGCACCTCGGTTTGCCCAATAAAGATGACGTCAAAACCGGCATCATTACCTACAAAATTGCCGCACACGCCGCCGACCTCGCCAAAGGCCATCCGGGCGCGCAAATCCGCGACAATGCGTTATCCAAAGCGCGGTTTGAATTCCGTTGGGAAGACCAATTCAACCTTGGCCTAGACCCCGACACCGCCCGCAGCTACCACGATGAAACCTTGCCGAAAGATTCGGCCAAAGTGGCGCATTTCTGCTCTATGTGCGGCCCGAAATTCTGCTCAATGAAAATCACCCAAGACGTGCGCGACTATGCCGCCGGACTGGAGCGCATTGAATCAGTAGATGCCGAAACCGTTGAATTAGAACGTGAAATGCAAGCCAAAGCCGCTGAATTTAAGGCGCAAGGTTCGCAGCTTTATCACAAGGTTTAAGCGGTGATGTAGGCGCAATAAAAAAGACGGGCTTTAAGGCCCGTCTTTTTATGTGGGCGCAATTTTTATTGTATTGCTTTAAATAAACTCTCTCCGATGATTTTGGAAAGTTTAACTGGTACAGCATTTCCAATTTGGCGCATGGCTTCGCTCCATGATCCAGTAATAACAAAATCGCTAGGAAAAGTCTGAATTAGCTTTGCTTCATATATTGTTAAATAGCGTACGGATCCATCTTCGTAAAGAACCATATTTTCGCCACCAGGTACGCCATGATTGCCTGCTTTAATTGTTTTTGATGGGTTGTCTATATAACTGCCAGAATGACCTGGATAAATTTTGGCACCTTCTCTAATTTTATGGTCTTCTGGAGGGTGTGCCGGATTAATCAGGTTGTTATTTAAATAATCTCGAATGGTTAGCCAAGCTTTTTCATTGGGAGGGAAGATGCCATATTTATTTATCAATTTTTTCTGAATTGCATTATCAAATTGAGACGGTAAATGGTGTTTTGACCAGTATTCGCCAGTGACGTACTTTTCCCAATTTAGTCGTTCTTCTGAGTGCGTTGGTTCTGGGAATTGCCAATTATTTTTAATATCTGAACGAATACCCACAATAAAGACACGCTCTCTTTTTTGTGGTACTCCATAATTGGCTGCATTTATGAGTGCATATTTGACTGAATAAGTTTTATCGCAAGAATTGCCAAGCCTGATATTTTTTAATCTATCGAAGTGATCAATCCAGTCTTCATTAGGTAGTCGCAAAATATCTGGATATGTTAGGCTTAGAATGATGTAATCAAAGTAAACACGGAATGATGCCCTTAATAATCCTTTGACATTCTCAAAAATGAATGCCTTTGGTTTAAACTGGCTAATACATTTTACCGCATACGGAAACATGTCTCGGTTATCTTTTTCAGCTTGATGCTTTCCACCCAAAGAAAAAGGCTGACATGGTGGCCCTCCTGCGACTAATTCTATTTCAGATATAGAGCTTAAATTGAAGTCTTCGATTTTTCCCTCGTAAATTAAAGCAGGGTCGAAATTTGCACGCAAAGAATTGCATGCGTGCTTATTGAATTCAATAAAAGAGACTGGCTCAAATCCAGCTAACTCTAAGCCTTTGGCGAGACCGCCAGCACCCGAAAAAATTTCTAATGTTCGCATTATAATTATTTCCCGAGCTTTTGAGTGTGTGATTTTATTTTTTCTAAAATAGAAGTCGTATCATTCTTTCCTTCTTTTAATCGAGATGCCCAAATACGACCAGTATGTAATGTATCCCAGTCTGATCTTGCTTGCTCATAGCGACCTTTGCCTGGATCGTGATTTCCAAAGCCATCAACGCATGAGTTCCACAGGGGTAAATTAATTTTTATTAAGGCAGCTTCAATAGTGCTAATCATGTCCGAGCTATCGCCTTCAAAGATAACAAAACGACATGAGAAATCTTCTATGTTGAGAGAATCTACGTCGATAATGCTTTTGCAGTGTTCCCGTAATCGATTATGAAGTTCGTTAGACTGATTGTTTTTTTGATCAGAAATTCGTGATTGTCGCCAGCCTTTTGGCACAGCTTTTCCTACATAGATAGGCATGTTATAAGCCAGCCGATTTAGCTGTGAGTAGTGATTATAATATTCGTTGTTTCCTGTGTAATATAAGGCATAAACTCCAGAGCCGAAAAATTTCTCATTTAATGGTAAGTCATGTACTGGTGAGCCGTTGAAAAAGCGAACTGCATCTT
>CAZBNX010000002.1:0-595 GCA_964493255.1 uncultured Pseudomonas sp. | reverse complement strand
GTTCAGAGAAAGCCGTGTTTTTGTATAAATGTTCTTCTATATTAAAGGTATTTTTCATAATTGATTTTTCCTTAAGGTGTGGTATTTGTGATCGTAAGCTTCTAAATTGCTAGAAATTTTACAGTGATATAGGTTGCATAATAAACCCGCTTCCTTTCAGAAGCAGATTTTTGCGGCGCGTGGGTTAATTTCGATGCCTAGGAATTTCAGCAATAGCGGCTTCCTCTTTGGCTTGTTGTTGGTAGGCCAGCGCGGTTGCTTGTACATCGGCCTATTCTGCGCGCAAGGGGTCAATGATGGTCGGTAAGACCAAGCGTTTTACCGCATCTCGCAGTTTTTCAAGCGGAATTTTATGACGGCGTGCATCGGGGAAAGCAACGTAATTGCCCCCTGAACGGCTAAATTCAGCGTACAGCGCGAAGGATTTGCCCACATCTACCACAATGATAAACGGGGGTCGCCCTTCTTCCGCTGGCAGTGCGCGGGCGTAGTTTTCAGCTTGCTTGCGGGCTTTATCAATCGCAGCATCCCAGCCGCTGCTGCCGGTATCTTTGCCTTCCAGAATGAAACAGCCGCGCCGGTAAAGGTCTAATTG
>CAZBNX010000001.1:8612-67301 GCA_964493255.1 uncultured Pseudomonas sp. | reverse complement strand
GAGCAGGGGATTGAAAATCCCCGTGTCGGCGGTTCGATTCCGTCCCTGGGCACCATAAAGAATCCCAAAGCCTGCCAATGATATGCAGGCTTTTTTGTTTCTGCTTAATCTGTCACCGTAAACTGACCAACCAAACGCTGTAGCTTTTCAGTGTTATGACGCACACTCGCCGAGCTTCCTTGTAATTGATACAAAATATGCTGCGTTTCATGTGCTGACTCGTCTACTTTACGCACGTTATGCGCGTACTGTTCGCTACGATGCGCCAAATGCGTCATTAAACTAAATACCTGCTCTACAGAAGCCTGTAGTCGAGCATTCGCCGAAGAACCTTGGTCTGCTTCACGCAAGCTGGCATCGACACTAGCCACACCATCGTTCATAAACGCAACGGCAGCACGTGTTTCCGCCTGCAACCCCTCAACAACATGACGAATTTCCTCAGCCGCTGCCGCTGTACGAGACGCTAATGTACGAATCTCACCGGCAACCACAGCAAAACCACGCCCGTGCTGCCCAGCGCGCGCGGCTTCAATCGCGGCATTTAAGGCCAGAAGATTTGTTTGTACCGTCACGTCACTAATTAAAGAAACAATTTTTCCAATTTGACCCATTCGACTATCTAAGCCCTGCACACTATTGGCCGAACGATCTACTACATTACGAATAGTTTGCGTACTTTCACGCGCACTACCAATTACGGTGTCCATTGCTTGTTTCATTGTGCCTGCCGTTTGCGAGGCTTGACGAATTTCTTCTAATTGCTCTTCCACCATTCTTAACATGGCACCCATTGCATCTACCATATCGGATGAAGTGTGACAGGCACTGTTATTATGATCCAACATCTGTGCATTAGTACGCCCAACAGCATGAGAGGCGCGAATTACATCACCTACGACATTATCTAAGTTATCAATAAAGCTATTAATCCAGCAAACCATGTCACCGGTTTCATCGCGCGCCATACGCTTGGTATCTAATCGCTGACTTAAATCTCCTTCACCTTCAGCTAACTCACGAATAACGCTTGTCATAGCACGCAAACGACGCGATAAGCGACGCGGACCTAAAAACAAAAATAATAAACTACTGACTACTAATAAAGCCAAATGCGCCAAATTACGCTCTAATAACGGAAGACCACTGTAGTGTTCCAATAAAATACCGGAACCTAACCATAAACCCATCACAAAAGTAAAAGCAGACATTAAACTATAAGTCAGAGAACGGCGGCGATATACCTCCTCTAAATCAGCTTCACACATCATACCCCAGCGATCTGGAGAACCCGGAAGCTGAAATGTAACGCCTTTGCCTACCACCGGAATGTGCCGATAATCTGAATAACCCGGATAAGTTACAAATAAATTACTTCCATTACGAATGGTTTCCCGCACACCAGGATGTAACTCTCTCGTCGCAGGATCTACAAAGCGTAACTCTAATTCAGTATGGCGATTAATTTGCACAGTACCCCAGCGAGTACGTATGCCATTTTTTAAATTATCCCCATGACTAAATGTATCGTCTTCAAAACGCGAACGAGAAAGTGCCGTCCCTGGATAAATAGATGTATCAAATCGGGATTCAACCATGAATAAGTAATTGTCACCAGACTCTGTATAAACATGTCCCGCTTCACGCTGAATTAAATCACCTAAAACATCATTAGGCACGCGCGCACATAAACAACCTAATAAATTACCCGCCGCATAAATTGGCTGATAAAACATAAGCGTGACTTCATCATGAAACCGCGAGCTAGAAGGACCAACGGTCAATGTTAATGTATCAACATAAGGACCATGTAAGAAAGGTGCCTTTAAACCAGCGCGTAGAGCACGAGGATTTAATTTTCTATCAATATCATGATGCGCCCAGCTAGAGGCTAAGAGTTGCCCTGTTGTTGAAACTACAAACAATTCCGTAGTATTAGCAGATTGCTTTAATTTCTCGGCTAACATCTTAGATGTTACGCGATTAAAATCTTGGCTTATATTTTCAGCAATATCTGCTAACCACGTCCATTGAGTTTGCGCCCAATTACGTAAAATATTTACGCGAGTGTGAGCAATGCCTTCAAATATTTGTTCAACAACCGGATAGCTTTTGCGATTTAACCAACAAGACCAACGCATCGCTACTTTTCCAGTTCGCCCAAGCCAAGGTAACCAGCGCCGCTCTGCGCCAGAAAGTGGCATGGTGCTGCTTTTTAGCTTGGACATGATATCTCCCGAAATGAAGCGTGATTTACCTCTATTTCGAGCAAAAACAATGCCACAGTTTTGTGCATTCCTTTCAAAAAGCAACTCAATGACAGCTAAAAAATCAGGAAAAACACGCGCAAAAATGCACCAAAAATGAGCAAGACACGATTTTTTTGTGTCGTGTCTTGCATAATTAGCTTTATAAGAAAAAATTACTTACAAATAACCGTTTGTAAGCACAAAAAAGGCGCATAACGAGCAGAAAATTAAAATTAGCGCACTATTTTGTAGCCTTTGGCGTTTCCAAAACCAACTCCACACGTCTGTTAGTTGCACGCCCTTCCGCGCTCGCATTTTCTGCCAAAGGATGAGTATCGGCATATCCAACAGCACGCAAACGCCCACTCGCGATGCCATTTGCTTCTAAATAGCGCACAACACTTCCAGCACGCGCACTGGATAATTCCCAATTAGAAGGAAAACGAACACTATGAATGGGAACAGCATCCGTATGTCCACCAACAGAGATTTGATGCTGGCTACTACTGAGTACAGAAACTATTTTTTGTAATACGCGCAAACCATCTAAACTAAGCTCGGCTTGTCCAGAAGAGAAAAGAATTTCACTACTAATACGAAAACTAATCGAACCTTCATTCACAATAACGTCAACATCTTTGCCCAATTGATCTACAGACAACGCAGACAAAGGATCATTGTTATCTGCAACAGACGAAGGAGACTGCGGTAACGGCTGATCAGGAAGAACGCCAGAATTAAGCGGTAAAATACCACTTTGCGAAGTGGCTATTACCTCACTTTCAGTTACTTTTTTTTGTAAATGCCCCGCTGAACTTACCATGATAACCATCATAACAAGTAATAACGTAAGCATATCAAGATAGGTAACTAACCATACTTCCTCTTCTGGCTCCGTAAGATTTTCAGTAGCACTCATATTTTTACGCTTAACGCGCAGTGCTACCTGTTGAGATCGTGCTAAAGCACGTTCTAATTCGCGTTGCCGTTGTAACATTGCTTGCTTAGAAGATGTAATCGTTCCTCCCGAAACAGCTTGCGGCTGCGGGTTTTCAACAACCGCTGCAACCGACTCAGGAGGTACTACTTCAATATCTGGCTTATCTGATGGCGTATTCATATGACATCATCCTACGCACGATTAGAGCGACGCGAGCGAGTATCATTAATTTCATCGTGATATTGAGCCATAAACGTATTCAAGATTTCACGCATTAATGTGGGGCTTCTTTTATTACTCATCATAGAAATCCCCTGCATTACCATGTTCATTAAAACGACGCGCTGTTCTGTTCGACGCTCTAACTTTACTGCAACTGGCTTGAAGATAAGATTAGCGAGAAGAACACCATAAAATGTAGTCATAAGAGCAATGGCTAACTGTCTTCCGATAGCTACCATATCTCCATCACCTAACAAAAACATTAAATTAACTAAACCAACCAGCGTTCCCACCATACCAAAAGCAGGCGCAAAACCTGCCATAACGCGGAATAACTGCGCTTCTGCATGTTCTCTTGCTCGTAAGCGCGCAATTCTCCATTGTAATAACTCTAAAATATCTTCCTCCGGTGTATTATCTACAACCAGTTGCACCCCTGTTTTCAAAAACGGATTACGTACATTTTCTAATGCGCTCTCCACTTGCCTAATACTGCCAGACATCCATAATCTTGATATATTGACCAACTCTTCAATATCGTTTTCTGCGTACATTTTCTCATTACGCAATACGGTACCAAATAATCCAAATATACGCATTACCTCACCCAACGGGTAACTAATAAAAGTAGCCGCGAGCGTTCCAATAAGAACGATCCCTAAACTTGGTAAATCTAAAAAAAGCCTTGGATCTTCGGCCGCAAATAATAGCAACACGGCCAACAAAGCCACGCTGGAAAATATCCCAATTAACGTAGAGGGGTTCATTCATCACTCCAAATTCGAGTAAAAATCAAAATCAACGCAAAGACACTCGCTCTATACAGGTTATCCTGACGTTTCTGTTTTGCACGCTACACCAAGACTTGCACCGATTTTTTAGAAAAATCGTTTTTTTTTGAAATTTTCCCTAAAGCTTTAGGTACGCTTGCCGATAGGGGAAGTAACAGCGAGCAGCGTAGTACGTACCCCTGCTGTTGTGATGCAAGAAAAACTACGCTGTTGCAAGCAGCAATCGAAAACGTGAGGAGTACATAGTATGTCCATTATCAACACCAACATGTCCTCTCTGGTTTCCCAGAAGAACCTGTCTCATTCCCGTAATGCGCTGGGCACCGCGATGGAGCGTCTCTCTTCCGGTATGCGTATTAACAGTGCTAAAGACGACGCCGCTGGTCAGGCAATTGCCAACCGCATGAACTCCCAAATCAAGGGTATGGCTCAAGCACAGCGCAACGCTAACGACGGCATTTCCATGATTCAGACCACTGAAGGTGCTTTGAATCAGATCAACAACAACTTGCAACGTGTGCGCGAACTCGCTGTTCAAGCGGCGAGTGATACCAACGACGTTGCTGACCGTGAGTCCATCCAAACTGAAATCACTGAGCGTATTAACGAGATCGACCGCGTTGCTAAAAGTGCTTCATTCAACGGCATTAAATTAGCAGACGGTACTAACACTTCTCTGCAAATTCAGATTGGTGCCAATACTGAAGCGGAAGACTCAATCACTATCAGCCTGACAGATGGCACAACTGCTGGCTTGTCCGTTGACGATCTTGCAGCCGGTGCAGTTACCGACTCAACCACCGCTTACGCTACCATCGACGCTGTTGATGCGGCACTGAAAACCGTTGACACCGCACGCAGTGGCCTCGGCGCAACATTGAACCGTTTTGACTCTGTTATCAGTAACCTGCAAAACAGCGAAACCAATCTTTCCGCTGCGCGCTCACGTATCGAAGATGCCGACTACGCAAAAGAAGTCGCAGAAATGACACGTGCCCAAATCCTGCAACAAGCAGGTACCAGCGTGCTGGCACAAGCTAACCAAATTCCACAGGGCGTCCTGTCTCTGCTGCGGTAATAGCTGGAATTATTGGCTACACGTTAAAAGGAAGCGCCTCAAAGGCGCTTCTTTTTTTCGTTATTGTATTTCATGCTCGTATATATTCTGCAAAACGCTTTTATACTGATACCATAAGACGGCCTTATTAACTGCCCTATACTTCCACCACTCATATCTAAAGAAGCACTTCACCCTTTCGCTAAAGTGGTAGAAAATCAGTATGTAGGTAGGGTCGTGATATCAGTGTTAATCAATGGGGGAAATACTATGAATTCACCACTTTTGGATGCCAGCTCTGTTACTCCCAGCCCAGCGACAAGTAGCCTCAATCCACGTCAAAAACTTGAGAATACATTGTCACAAGAGCCAGCGGCGGCGGGCACAGCAGCAGCAAAAAGCGAAAGCAATAAACCCTCTCTGGTAACAAGAGATGAACTGCTGGCACCCGTTCAACGCATCAACGAGAGCATGAGCAATACCGGCGTTGAGTTCCAAGTTGCTGAACCGGGTAAACGTCTCGTCACGCGCGTTGTTGATCGCGAAAGCGGAGAGGTTATTCGCCAATTTCCAAGCGAAGAAGTGCTACGAATTGCAGAGAACTTGGAAAAAATGAGTGGCCGCTTACTACAAGAAAAGGCTTGAATATCAGCCAGATAAAATGCAGCTCGATTTTTTCCTGCCGACCGAGCTGCATTTTACTTTACAGCTAAACCCATCCCATTTTGGGAACAATAATACCGTCAACTCGTCCTAATGCTTCCAGCGTGGGCCCCGATAGCGTATGCCCTAACGTCTTACCTTGTAGGGTGGCTGAATCGGTCAGATGAACACCTGCAATTCGCCCCTGTGCATCCAAGCTCTGTACCCACGCTAATTGCCCCGTAGAAAAACGCACCAACGCACCAATAGGAATAATGCCAAAGTGTCTTATATATCGGCTGCACCACTGAGCATCAAGCTGTGCCTCACGCCCAATTAAATAACGATATATACCACTTACTGGCTGACCGGGGCGGTCAGGTCTAGCACGACTCATTGCATCAATAACATCAACAACTGCTGCAACTCTGGCTAATTCACCTAATTGATTTCCACTCAATGATAATGGATAACCACTACCATCTAATCGCTCGTTAATTCCATCAATAATACCGCGCATAACGCCTTCTGGAATCCATTTACATGCCCCCATCCGCATTCGTATCAGAGAAACATGGCTGGCAAATTCTTGTCGTTGTTCGAGCGTCATACGCTCAACATGCAATAATGAAGCAGGCAATAACGCTTTACCCAAATCATGTACTAATGCACACGCAACAACACTTTTAACTAATTCGCGCGGCGCATTTCGCGCCATAATTAAATCAGCCAACCGTACAGAAACAGCAATACTATGTTGAATTAACGGTAAATCTTCTATTAAACAGTGGCTGGCGAACAATAATGACTCACGATCCTCATCTAACAACTCTAAAAGAAACTCACTGTGTCGAGATAATTGTACAGAATCAATATCTCCCCCTTTTTGCAAACGCTGGATTTGTGCATTTAAATAAACAGCAACACGCGCCAAGCGACGTGCCATGGGCGTCGCATAATCCAAACCATGTTGACGGTCTGACGCCTGCATACCCGTTTTACGCGCAGGAATAAATAATTCAGAAGGCGCTAACGATGGATCACCATCCAACGTAGTACGCGCACGCTCACGTTCAATTTCTCGAACAAAGAACCACATGCGTCGTTCTAAATCGGCATCTAAATCATTAAAAGCACATCCTAGACTCATTGTTTTGCCATTTATGTTTAACTGAGCATGGCAAATTAATGACGTTAAAATAACTTGCTGTCCATTTGGGAAAATCAGTTCTACCTTTTCTAAAATATCACCCGATACTAAATGACGCGCCTCACCCAATGCAGGCAACTCTAATAAGCAGCCCCCTAATGATAAATTTATTAATTTCGCATTAAACAACCGATCATAACGCTGACACCGGATATTAACGTCAACCTTCATGCTGTTATTTAATTCAGCACGGAACGAGCTGCGACGGTGTAATACCTCCAACCATGCAGGCCAATCGCATGAAATCTGTATACGCCCATCGGCTTCTAAACGCTGACGCGGATATAACGGTGACGTTTGCAGCAACGTACCACCGGAACGCCCCGACAATACAAACGACGCGGGCATTTTTTCCAACATGTCTGCGACGCCGGGCGCTGTAGTCAAATCTAACACCAACATATCGCCTGGCAATACTTGATGTAATACAACGGGTAAAGGCTGCTGCTCTTGGTGTATACACACTAAATGCGTTTCACCCTTGTCGCATAAATTCGTTAGTAAATCTTTGCAACGCTCTGGATTATCAAGGCGCGTATAGGTTTCTTCAGCTTGCTGCTGTTCCATTTTAATTCCTTAAATGAGTTCGTTACTTGCCATAACAGGCATACGAAATCGCATGTGGCTTCGCAAGGCTACACATGCAACAATAACCAAATAAAATGTTCTAACTAATCTAATCCGCCAAACGCTGACGTAAGCGCGCTATAGCTTGGCTATGTAACTGACACACCCGTGATTCACTCACACCCAATACAGCACCTATTTCTTTTAAATTAAGTTCTTCTTGATAGTAAAGCGCCAGCAATAATTTCTCACGCTCTGGGAGCGTTTCAATCGCTTTTATTAAACGATCGCGCTCTCGACCTTGGGCAAACTCGATAAAAGGCGACGCATAATGTTCGCAACTACGCGCATCAAACTCTTCGGTGCTCATTTCATCAAATGAAACCAAGTAACTGCCATTAGTATCTAATAAAATCTGCTGATATTCAGCCAACTCTATACCTAACGCAGCAGCTACTTCACGCTCCTCAGGTGCGCGACCTAAACGCTGTTCTAATTGGCGCAATACGGAATCCACCTCTCGATTTGCACGACGCACACTACGCGGCACCCAATCTCGACTACGCAACTCGTCCAGCATAGCGCCCCGAATACGCTGATTGGCAAAGGTCGCAAAACTCACGCCCTGCGTAGGGTCATAGCGTTTCATGGCATCTAATAACCCGATAGTACCTGCTTGTATCAAGTCATCTAACTCAACGCTAGGTGGTAGCCGCGCACGCAAATTAAGCGCCTGACGACGCACAAGCGGCAAGTGCTGCTCTAGCAAGTAGTTTTGTTTAAGTTTGCCCTGTGCCGTATACATTGCCCCGCCCGCACTTTAAAAAACGAACGCTATGGTGCCCTATTTTTGACGCTTTCGATGCGTTTGCCTATCACTTTGCCTATAACGACGCACCAATTTGCCTCAACGATATTGAACATGAATTTGTAAATTACGAACCTCAACGATGGCATGTTCTGAAATACGCTGAAATTCAAACCATAATGGTTCTGCTGCATCCAATCCCGCGAGTTCAGATATGCGTCCCTGCGTTGCATTTAATTTAACGCAGCGGCTGGGGTGACATAACCACACCATCGCTCCATAAGGCACGGAAAGCTGATACGCCCACCGTACAAAAGCAAGCCGATGCCCCGTTGCCAACGCGGGTGGATATAACCGTGACGACGAAACTGTTTTTCCCATCAGTGCAATTTGCACAGTTGGAACGACGGTATGCCAAACACCGACAATTGGTTCAGTTGCACTCGCCATATTGGAAAAAAGAATAAGCAGCCCAAGTATTTTCTTTAGGCGCTTCACTCTGGGTCCCCCCCCGGATATTCGGGGAATAACAGCAATTCAATGCCCAGAAAACTGGCGGCTGATTGTTGAAGGTTTGTTAAAAAACCACGTCTTGAAGGAATACCCGGGTGCAAAACCAACAAACGCCAGATTTGCCCCGCACTCATCAACGCGCGCAACGTGACATAGGCGCGCCGAAAACTGTCTAAATCGCCTTCTACCCATAGCGCCCAGCGTGATTGCTGTGCCGCCAAGATACCAATGTGGGGGCTATCTGCTTCCAACGCAACGACCCGCCATTCATGCGGATTTCCTATCCAACGGTGTCCGTTTTGATGCCAACGCGCGAGCGTCTCCCATGCACGTTGGGTTTGATACGCCGAAGTATCTGGCAATCCAACAACCATCAACGTATGCCGAATAACGGGAGGCGCTGGCGGCGTAACAACCGGTGGTGGTGGCGCTGCCGGTACAGGAGGCGGTGGCGGTGTCGTCACGGCATCCGTGCTAACAGGCGGTGGTGCCGTCACCGGTAAGCCATCCGCCCCAATTAAGCCTTGGCGCTCGGCCCAACGACGCAACCCAGCCGCTTGATCCGTCGCGCCAAGCCCGTTATCAAAACGCTTTTCGTCGTCATCGAAGCCAAACATCAAAGCAACCCGCTACTTAAAGCGCCCACTTGCCGAAACGCATCACGAGCAGCCATCAGATACAGCAACGCATCTAACAATGGCCCCGGCCCACGAGGACGACGGCTACCATTGATATTCAGCAACTGTGCGCGTGTATCCATCGCCCATTCTTCGCTGCTATGGTCAAGTCGGCTGGCGGTCGCCGCCAATCCAGCAGCAATAAATAAACGTAACTCTTGCTGCAACGTAGCGTGTGTGTCGCCGAGTGATTGCCACGCGCGTAACGTAAGCGACGGTAAATCATCGGTTTCTAACTGCAATCGGAGCGCCTGAACCTGACGCTGCATCCCAGCTTGTCCTAATTCAGGACTCCATCCTAACCACTGTCGATGCCCTAATGTCTGCCCATCGTCAGGCGCTATAAGATGACCAAACCAAGCCTGCACCGGCCAAGTCGGTTGGTCTGCCTGACGCGATTGTGGGCGCAACTGAACCCCGGCACGCAGTAACTCCAAGCGCACCGGACGCCCTCGGTAACGCACATCCATTGTGGTATGCAATTCAGCGACACCACTTAATTGCCCAAGGCTATGCCGCTCACCTAAGTAATCCACGCGCGTTGCTGCTTTGCTTAAACACACCCATGCACTGCGCTGCGTCGATAATTCGGCTAATCCGTCCGTATCGGGACACGTCGGAAGAATGTGCGTCACGGCGCGCAAGACTTGATTCGCCCAATGCAAGCGCCGGTCTTGACCGGCTGGCAATTGATGCGCCAACCAAGGACGCACCCCCAAACGACCCTCAGCATCAAAGCTCAACAGCGGCATATTCCAGCCTGCACCCGGTGCGTTACGGCCCCACAGGGCTTGGCTGGCATACAAAGCCGCTTGCCCTTCTAAGGCTTGCAACCGCTGCGCTAACCGCTCTCCCTGCAAGACACGCGGCAATCCAATAAGCTGCCACACCGATTCGAGCACCAAAAAGCCATCTACGTTTTGACGCAAGCTATCCAAAATGGTGGCTAACGCACGCCCTTGACCCAATAAACCGCGCGATAAGGCTTCAAGGCGTTGCGCTGCATTACTCGGCGCGCTGTCTTGTGGCACAAAAGGAGATGGCTGACTCACCGCTAATGCTTGCTTTAATAAAGCACTGGCATCCGCTAATTGTAAGTCCTCCGGTACTTGCTGACCGGTTGCGACATAATTAAGGCGCAATCCCCGACGAATTAGAATATCCAGTACCGGCCCTAAACGCGCCGCTTCATCTGATTTACTGACAATGCAATCACGCAATGAAGCACCCGCCGCTGTCGCTGCGCGTTGATAGGTATCTACAACTTCTTCAAGGGTATCGCCGTGACTGGCTGCATTGAGCAATAGCATTAATCGGATAGGCCGCCCGGCAGCACCTAATTGACTAATTTGCGTCAATAAACGTCGGTCGCGCTGACTCATACCAACGGTATCAATAATGACCAGCCGCTTATTAATAAGCTGATGTAGTAATTCATCTAACGGGGCATCTGCGGCTAAGGCATAGACTTCTACACCCAATAAACGCGCATAAATTCGTAATTGCTCATGCGCGCCAATACGGAAGCTATCCGTTGTCACCAACGCTACATGCTGACCACCATGACGCATCACATAACGCGCCGCTAATTTTGCTGTTGTTGTCGTTTTGCCTACCCCCGTAGGCCCTACGAGCGCGATGATGCCACCACCATCTAATAACTGCGCTTCATCATCTAGCACCGGTAAGCGTGCGGCCATTTGCCGCTCCAACCATGCTTTGACATTCGGCTGCTCCGCCGAACAATCAGCAAACTCAGCAGGCAAAGCGCCTAGCACTTCTGCACTTAAACAAGGGCCAAATCCAGCACCGAGCAACTGTTGATGCAACTGCGTCCCGCAATCGCTGCGCGTGGCAGCCGTGCTGGCTTGCCGATTTAACAACTCGCGCATTCCATGCAGCTCACTGAACAGGCGTTCACTGAGTGCCGCAAAATCCATCATGCTGCTCGCCGCATTAGCATGGGCAGGCATTGACGGCGCGACGGGCGCAGGCATGGGCGGCGTTGCAGCGGGAGGCGTTGCGTTAGGGAGCTGCGCGTTATAAGCGGCCAAACTAGCGGCACGCTGATAGGCACTCGGGGCAGCGGAAGGTGCCGCAGAAGGCACAGACGGCGGTGGCGTGGCTGGACGTGGGGCCGCTGCCGGAGCCGCCGGACGCGCTGGCGGCGTTTGCGACGGTGCCGTTGGTCGTGTCGGAGCCGATTGCGGAGAGGGCTGTGGTCTGGGCGAAGCATTCGGCGTCGGCACAGACGACGGTATACCCGTCAATTGACTGTGGGTTTCATCAGCCATAGCCAAAATTTCTACGCCCTCGGGCGTGCTGCGATTCGACAAAATCAGGGCATTTTCACCCAAAGCAGCGCGTACAAGACGCATAGCATCACGGCTTGTTGGCCCTACGAAGCGTTTGACGCTCATTGATTATTTGCTCCAATCAAACTGGTAACACGCAAAGTACGGTCATCCGGTATTTCAGCTAAAGACATCACCACGAGCTGAGGCATTCGCCGACGCAAAAAACGCGACAATACAGCACGCAAACGATGCGGCACGACCAAAACGGGAGGCTCCCCGCTGGCTTCCTGACGATGCAAAGCCGTTTCCGCTTGCTGTAATAAGCTGGCGGCCAAACCCGGCTCGAACGCACCGCCGCCCGCAGCCATTGCTTGCATGAGCACTTGTTCAAGCCCCATATCTAAACCAATCACACGCAATTCGGGCAAACCGGAGAACCATTGTTGCGTAATTGCACGCCCCAATGCCACACGCACCACGCCTGCTAATTCAAGAATATCGGCTTGTTGCGTAGCATGTTCGGCCAGCGTATCCAAAATGGTATTCATATCACGGATAGAAACTGACTCTTCTAACAAACTTTGCAATATGCGTTGCAAGGCCGTTATCGAAAGTAATTTAGGTACTACTTCTTCTACTTGTGCTTTATCGAGTTTATCGAGTAATTGTTTTACTTCAACACGGCCTAACAATTCGCCTGCATTGCGTGTTAATAAATGATTGAGGTGCGTTGCGGCAACGGTGCTGGCATCAACCACGGTATAACCGTACACCTGCGCGTGTTCACGCATTCCAATATCAATCCATACCGCAGGCAGGCCGAATGCTGGGTCTGTGGTGCGAATACCTTCTAAACGGCCTGTCACTTGTCCAGGGTCGATGGCTAACCATTTATTAGGATGTAACTCGCCCTGCCCAATTTCTACGCCTTTCAATAAAATACAATACTGATTAGGCGGTAACTCTAAATTATCGCGGATATGCACAACCGGCGGTAAAAAACCTATTTCTTGTGCAAACTTCTTACGTACACTTTTTAAGCGCACTAATAATTCACCTTGTTGACGATTATCGACTAATGAAATAAGTCGGTGTCCAACTTCCATTCCCAATGTATCAACAAGCTGTACATCGTCCCATGTGGCTTCAATTTGCGTATGTTGTACAGGCGCAGGAAGAGACTCCGCAGCCCCTGCGGTGGTTAATGTAGCGCGTTGTTTCAACCACCATCCCGCGCCCACCAAAATAGCGGTGAAAAGCAGAAAAACAATGTTGGGCATTCCGGGCACCAAGCCCAGCAAACCAATGACGCCCGCCGATAAAAACATCACTTTAGGGCTAGAAAAGAGCTGGCCAATCATCTGCTGGCCAACGTCTTCTTCGGTATTCACCCGCGAAACAATGACACCCGCCGCAATCGAAATAACTAACGCAGGAATTTGCGCCACCAGACCATCACCAATCGTCAACATGACGTAGTTTTGTGCGGCCTGAGCGAACGCCATATTGTGCTGAAGCATCCCAATCAACAGGCCGCCTAAAATGTTGACGCCCATAATGATTAAACCGGCGACAGCATCACCACGCACGAATTTGCTGGCACCGTCCATCGAGCCGTAGAAATCCGACTCTTGCGACACTTCTTTACGGCGCTTGCGAGCTTCTTCCTCACCAATCAGACCGGCGTTTAAGTCGGCATCAATCGCCATTTGTTTGCCGGGCATCGCATCCAAGGTGAAGCGTGCGCCTACCTCTGCAATCCGCCCCGCACCCTTGGTAATTACCATGAAGTTGATAACAACCAAAATCATAAACAGCGCCAAGCCAACCGCAAAATTACCGCCTACCAAGAAATGGCCGAACGCCTCAATGACCTTACCGGCAGCATCGGCACCTTCATGGCCGTGCATCAATACGACCCGCGTTGACGCGACGTTCAGGGACAATCGCAGCAACGTCGTAAACAGCAATACCGAAGGAAAAGCCGCAAACTCTAACGGACGCTGCGTGAACATACTCACCAATAACACCATGATAGATAAGGCGATATTAAAGGTGAAAAACAGGTCAAGCATGAGGGGCGGCAGCGGCAGCACCATCATCGACAGAATTAGCAGCAACAGCAGCGGCCCGACTAACACCTTCATATTGGTGCCAGCTAATTGGCTCCGTAGCCCTAGCAGGTCATTCAAATTCAACTCGGTTATTCCTCAAGATGCTTGCCCCGTGGCAAATCCATGCCCGCCGGTACTGGCAAATCATGTGGCGTATCAGGCTGTTCGCCGCCTTCTTCACGCACACGTTTTAGTCGATAAGCCCACGCCAAAACTTCTGCGACGGCGGTATACAGTTCAGCAGGAATTTCCTGCTCAAGGTCTACATGATAGTAAAGCGCACGCGCTAAAGACGCCGCCTCTAATAAGGGTACTTCATGCTCTGCACCTGTATCACGAATACGCGCAGCCATGGCTTCAACGCCTTTCGCCACCACGAAAGGCGCTTTCATCTTATTTTCCTGATACGACAAGGCAACGGCAAAATGTGTTGGGTTGGTCACAATGACATCCGCTGTTGGCACTTTGCTCATCATTCGAGAACGCGCCATGGCTTGCTGTTGCGCTCGGATACGCCCTTTTAAATGCGGGTCTCCTTCCGACTCTTTATGTTCGCGTTTAAGCTCTTCCTTACTCATGCGTAATTTTTTGGCATAACTCCAAAGCTGATAAGGAACATCTATCGCAACCACTATAATTAATGCCAATGCAATTTGAACACAGGCCAACACCACCAAATGCAGCGTATGCGCTAATGCCTGTTGTAATGGCATTCGGGGCAACCCTAATAACTCACTCATATGTGCTTTAATAAATAAAAAAGCAACTGTTCCGACTAATACACTTTTAGCAATCGCTTTACCTAACTCTGCCAAGGCTTGCGCTGAAACCATACGCTGCAATCCCTTCAAAGGATTCAAGCGTGATAATTGAGGCTGTAACGACTTAGCCGAAATTAAAATACCACCAATAACAGAAGGCCCTACAATTGCCAAAACAACCGATAACAAAAAGAGCGGCAATATCGCTAACAATGCTTTTTCACACATCGACCATAAATAAGTCAGCGTGCTTGCGGTATCAAATATCTGTTGTCGGTCAAAGAGAAATGCTTTCTCCATGAGCAAGCTGAGTTGCTCATACAATAAGCCACCCAAGCCCCATAGCCCTAAAATACCGCCCAATAAAATAAAGAATGTCGCTAATTCACGCGAGCGTGGTACTTGGCCTTCTTCGCGTGCTTTCTCTAGCCGTCGGGGCGTTGCCGATTCTGTTTTATCGTCATCGCTACTGTCATCAGCCATGACTCGTTACCTGTAGCGATAGTGATAAAAAATGAAAGAGGAAGGCAAAACTACACCTTCCCCCTCGATGTGACTTATATGCGTGCCACTGTCTGACTTAGAAGCCAAGCTGCGCTAACAAATCATCTACCTGATCTTGGTTAGCAACCGCATCACCCGGTGTTGGCTTAATTTGCGGGCCATTCAACAAGCTAGAGGCTTTTTTCTCTTCTTCCCATTCAGATTCGGCTAGACGCTTCAAAATCGCCTGTTCCGCACCTTCCGGCACACTGTCAATCAGAACCTGAACCAACTGGTGCTCTATTTCTCGAATCACCTCGTTCATTTTCTTGATGACTTGGCCGGTGAGGTCTTGGAAATCTTGTGCCATCAAAATTTCCAACAATTCACTCTGTGTTGCCTGAGCACGCTTTGGCGCTTCGCGTAGGTACTCGCGGGTTTCCTGCACCAACGCACGCGCTTTATCCAACTCCACAGGATTTTCAAACCACTCCTGCCAACGCTGATCCAGCTCTTCAGCACCCTTCGCAATCGCATCTTGTAAAGGTTGGGCGCGATCAACTGCATTCAGCGCGCGCTCGGCGGCCTGTTCCGTCATCGCGGCAACGTATGTCAGGCGATCTCGCGCATCAGGAATGGCTTGAGCGGCTTTTTCAATTTCTTTGTCTAAGCCCAATTCGCGCATACTTTCCCGGAGCATGCGCGTTACTTGACCTATTCTCAGAATTAAATCGTCAGGAGCAGAGCCCCAGCTATCGGTATCATTTTGCGCGTTGTTGCTCATGCGCCTGCCTCCCCTACTCGCGTCTTACTTGCCCAGTTTCTCGAAGATTTTATTCAATTTTTCTTCAAGTGTAGCGGCTGTAAACGGCTTAACAACGTAGCCATTAGCACCTGCTTGAGCAGCAGCGATAATATTTTCTTTCTTTGCTTCCGCCGTCACCATGAGGACAGGAAGATGTTTTAACGCAGCATCTGCACGGATTTGCTTGAGCATATCAAGACCATCCAGATTGGGCATATTCCAATCAGATACCACAAATTCAAACGAACCAGAACGCAACTTATTCAGCGCATCTTGACCATCCTCAGCTTCATCAACATTCGTGAAACCAAGCTCTTTAAGCAGACCGCGCACAATTCGACGCATTGTCGGAAAGTCGTCTACCACCAAGATGCTCATACTTTTATCAGCCATTTTATTCCTCTCTGCTTTACAACACCGATTAGCGGCACAATCACGCAAAAAAACAGGGCTGACCTTCTAGACTGGACTTAATTTTGTCAAGTCCTAGACAAGCCCAGAAAGGCGAATAATTCGTGGAAATAACGTCTGTTAGCCGTTAGACACGCTGTGCGCGTCCCGAAGCTGCCACTTGCTTCAAAATTCGCTCGGCCATGTAATCTAACGACACCACATCACACGCGGCACCAATCGCTATCGCCTCACGAGGCATCCCAAACACCACACAACTGGCCTCATCCTGTGCAAAGGTGTAAGCACCCGCCTGACGCATCGCCAGTAACCCTTTAGCGCCGTCTTTACCCATGCCAGTTAGAATAACGCCAATAGCGTTGCGGCCTGCATTTTCGGCAGCAGAATTAAATAAAACATCCACAGACGGACGATGGCGATTAACCGGCGGACCATCATCTAATACCGCGACGTAGTTAGCACCACTGCGACCTAATTTTAAGTGCGCGACACCGGGCGCAATATAAGCATGTCCGGGAAGAATACGCTCGCCATGCTCCGCTTCTTTAACACGAATGTTGCATAACCGATCTAACCGTTCAGCAAACGACCGTGTAAAACCGCCTGGCATGTGCTGGGCAATTAAAATGGCCGGACTATTGGTAGGCAGCGGCTCTAATAAAACGCGCAATGCTTCGGTTCCACCCGTTGAGGAGCCAATAATAACGAGTTTCTCACTCGAAATAAGCGGCACACGCAACGGCTGCGCTTTTTGCCCTTCATTGCTCGAAATTTGACGCGCGCGCGGACGAGAGCGCGCCGCTGCACGAATCTTTTCCGCAATTAAATCGCCATACTCCAACATGCCACCACGAATACCGACAGAAGGTTTAGCAATAAAATCAAGTGCGCCTAGTTCTAATGCGCGCAACGTGACTTCAGAACCCGCTTGCGTCAATGAAGACACCATTAACACTGGCATGGGCCGCAAACGCATCAATCTATCAAGGAAATCCAAGCCATCCATACGAGGCATTTCCACATCAAGCGTTAATACGTCTGGGTTATGTTGTTTAATTAAATCACGGGCGACTAAAGGGTCTGGTGCAACAGCCACCACCTCCATATCACCTTGAGAGTTAATGATTTCAGTTAATAAATCACGAATCAGGGCTGAATCATCAACACAAAGAACCTTAATTTTTGGAATACTCATGGCATTTCTCCTTTGCGGCAACCGAACACCTACGAAACCGAATAGGCATCAAGATGCAGTTGCTCACGCGCCCCACGTCAAGGTTTAGCACCGGGAGCTAACGTATATACCGTCTGACCACGAAGCTTGAAATCTTCAGTGAGATAAGTGAAGTTTTCGGAATGGCCCGTTATTAATAAACCGTCAGGTTTAATACACGAAACAAAGCGTTTCAAAATGCGCGTCTGACTTGGCTTATCGAAATAAATCATGATATTACGGCAGAAAATAACATCGAAAGGCCCACCCACATCCCAACGGGGGGCATGTAAGTTTAACTGCCTAAAATCCACCATTTTCATTAATTCGGGCCGTACACGGGCCAATCCAACACGCTCTCCACTGCCTTTTAAAAAGAAACGTCGAACACGTTCTTCACCCACTTCAAGCACTTGTTTTAAGGGATAAACCCCCATTCGCGCTTTATTCAAAGCATCCGTATCAATATCTGTTGCCACAACCTGGGATTGACTGGCGACACTAGGAGAAAGTGTTTCTAACAAAGTCATCGCAATTGAATACGGCTCTTCGCCGGTTGATGCTGCGGCACACCAGACGCGCACAGGCTCAGTGCGGCCAGAAATATGCTGGGCCAACAGGGGGAAATGATGCGCTTCTCGAAAGAAGGCTGTCAGGTTTGTGGTAAGCGCGTTGGTGAAAGCTTCCCATTCACGCGCGGCGGGTTGTCGTGCCAAACGGTCAAGATATTCACCAAAATGGCTAATACCATGCAGGCGAAGCCGTTTTGCCAAACGGCTGTATACCATTTCACGTTTATTTTCGGCCAAGACAATACCTGCACGCTCATAAATGAGCTGACAGATGCGATTAAAATCGGCATCCGTCAACACTAAATCGCGTCCGAGCAAACTAGACGCACCGACTAGATCAGTCTGCAACTGGCTACTCAAAGTGACTCCTAACATCGACCACCGAGTCATCACTCGGTTCGATACAGGCTTGGCTGAATGCCCCAGTTAGCGTAAGTGCTTAACTGCGGGCTCCCTTGTCGTGCAAATTTTGCACGGTAAGCCCGCGTTTTACAGCACACCTATTCTTTTTATTTAGAATTAGGTCTGTTTACGGGCAACGCGTTCTAAACGAAAAACTGCAATAGCGCGCTCAACCTCACTCACTTGGTCTTCGAGCCGCTTGGCAATTCGCGCCGCGTCTTGCACTAGAATAGCATTCTGTTGGGTAACCGCATCCATCTGTGCGACAGCCTGATTAACCAACGTGATTCCACTACTCTGTTCTGATGACGCTACAGAAATTTCCCCTATTATGTCGTTGACCTTGGTCACAGCTTGTATGACATCTTCAATGCCCATTTCAGCGCCACACACCAAATCCGCGCCCATTTCAATTTGTTGAGATGAATTATCTATTAAGTGTCGAATTTCCTGAGCTGCCGTGGCTGAACGACTCGCTAAATTACGAACTTCCGTCGCTACCACAGCAAAGCCTTTCCCTTGCTCACCCGCGCGCGCCGCTTCCACAGACGCATTTAACGCTAAAATATTCGTCTGAAACGCAATAGCGTCAATCACGTTAATAATTTCACGCATTTTATGCGCGCTTTCCGTAATCGCGTTCATTTTTCCAACAACGTCACGCATCACCTTACCATTGGTCTGCACAGAGCAAGTGGCCGCCCCCGCTAATTGACTCGCCTGCTTCGCATTACTCGCATTTTGTTCAACGGTGCTGGTGATTTCTTCCATACTACTGGCAGTTTGTTGTAACGAATGCGCCTGTTCATCCGTGCGTGAAGCTAAATCCTGATTACCTTGTGCAATTTCACGGGCCGATATCAAGAATAACTCCATATCGCCTCTCACATCAGAAGCAATACTAATTAACCCTTTACGCAGCGTCGATAACGATGACGTTAGCTGCTTTACTTCAATGAGGCGTCCTTCATTTAATTGCGCTTCTAAATTTCCGGCAGCTAATTGCAGAGTAAAATCACGCACGGCCTGCAAAGGAAATTTCACACGTCGTATTATTAAATAGCCCAATCCAGCCAGCGACAAACTACCTATAATACTGGTTGCTAATAGCAGCATATACATGCTATTTACATGCGCTGACGTATGAATTGCATAGACGCCCAATATCGCATTTAATGCAATAAAAAACACGGCCAGCAAGGTAAAAAGCACTAATCTTCCTTGTAACGAAGACCAGGGTTTCAGCGTTGATAAAAAGCCCAGCAATCCCTTTTTTCTAAGCTGCCCACGATGCAGCGTTAAATGATTACCACGTCCTGCGATTATATCTCGATAAGCAGTGTCTGCCTTTGCTACATCCTCTCGACTAGGTTTAACCCGGACAGAGGTATAACCCGTTAATTGCCCACTATCGAAAATAGGCGTCACGTTAGCGTAAACCCAGTAATGGTCTCCGTTTTTACGCCTATTCTTTACAAAACCATTCCAACTTTGTCCTTTTTTAATTGTTTCCCATAAATTAGCAAAAGCGGCTGGCGGCATATCTGGATGCCTGACTATGTTATGACTAGCCCCCATTAATTCATCCAGCGAAAAACCACTCGCACGCACAAACGCTGGACTCGCATAAGTAATACGTCCTTTAGCATCAGTACGCGAAATCAGGAAATCATCATCTGCCAGCAAATACTCTTGCTGCGTGACAGGTTGATTATTACGCATAATACTGATCTCCTGATTTATTTAAATCCTAATAAAAAGCTGCGGCCAATACTTATCAGCCACAGCCTAATGAAACTATTAAAATATTTCCCAATCATCGACCGCTTTGGCTGGAGCAGTTTCTGTAGATTTCGAGGAAGATGTCGCTTTTACTTTAATCAAACTGGGTGATGCCTGCGTTAATGCAGATGATTGCTTGTAGGTACGCTCAGATGACGCAATTTCAAATTCCGCACGAACACGGAAACCACCCACCGCCTGGCGCAAGCGTTGCGCCTCTCCCACTAAATCGGCTGCGCTGCGTGTCGTGTCTTGTACCAAACCCGCATTTTGTTGCGTCGAGGTATCCATCTGCGTAACAGCTTGATTTACAAGAGAAATACCCTTACTTTGCTCTTGGGAAGCAGCCGCAATTTCGTCCATAATGTCAGCAACTTTTTGCACAGAATCAACGATTTCGCGCATCGCATCGCCAGCTTGCTCTACCAGATGACTGCCATTCTCTACTTGCTCAACGGAAGTATTAATCAACGCTCGAATTTCTTGCGCTGCCGCCGCGCTGCGGCTCGCCAAACTACGCACCTCACCCGCCACCACGGCAAAACCACGCCCTTGCTCACCAGCACGCGCTGCTTCTACCGACGCATTTAAGGCCAATATATTAGTTTGAAATGCAATGGAATCAATTAAGCGAATAATTTCCGCAACTTTGCGCGAACTAGTATTTATTTCACCCATTGTATTAACAACGTCTTCCATTACCGTTCCGCCACGTTTGGCCGCCTGAGCAGCACCGTCCGCTAAACGGCTGGCTTGTCGGGCATTGTCGGCATTTTGCCCCACGGTAGATGTCAGTTCTTCCATACTAGACGCGGTATTCTCTAAAGAAGCCGCTTGCTCAATAGTACGGTCAGAAAGTCGCGTGCCACCTTCTGCAATTTCTTGCGCGCCTGCATCAATTAACTGACTACTGTGACGTACAGTGCTTACCGTTTCCGAGATATATTTCTGGATATGCGATAAACCCGCAAATAATTTTCCTATTTCATTGTTACTATGTACTGTAATTTGCCCAGCAAGATTACCCGATGCCATTTGTTCGCAATGATCTACCACTCGCTGTAAAGGACGTAATACATTAGTTGAAACGCCCCATAACACAACAGCAACCGCCAACACAGTAATAATTAAGATAGCAGCAATTGCAACTCTAATCCACATCGCAAAATCAGAAAAACCATGGGCAACATCGACATTACCTAGTGCGGATAACATACGCTCTGTATGCCCCACGCTATACAAGCCCAAAATGCCCAATACAACAATTAATCCAACAAACAACACCAGAACCAACGCCCAACTCAAGCGCACGGTCATATTATCGAGTAATTTCACTCTTTTCTCCCCGTTACGTCATTGCCTATTTTTGGCGTTGGCCTATGCTGCTTAATGCAGGTTCTGCGAACGCCCACTGTTATTAATAGTGAAGCTCGCTACATGCTCTTTTAAACGCTCACTCTGTCGGTCTAAACAAGAAGATGAAGCGGCGCTATCTTGCACTAAACGCGCATTACGCTGTGTCATTTGATCCATCTCTGCAACAGCGACATTAATTTGTTCAATGCCATGACTCTGCTCATTAGATGCCGAAGATATTTCGCCAATAAGTGTATTTAAGCGTCCCATATCAGTAACGACACCACGAATAACAGCACCCGCTTCTTCTACACGAAGATTGCCTGCCCGAACCTGCTCACCAGCACTGCCAATCAGTGTTTTAATTTCACGCGCTGCATCGGCACTGCGACTGGCTAAATTACGCACTTCCCCCGCCACCACCGCAAAACCGCGCCCTTGTTCACCAGCACGCGCCGCTTCAACCGAGGCATTTAACGCCAATATGTTGGTTTGAAACGCAATAGAATCAATGGTATCCACAATGCTGGCCATTTTCTCTGCGCTGCTTTGAATGGCACGCATACTAACCACCACTTGCTCCATAGATGTACCGCCTTCACGCGCATTCGTCGCACAATTAGCCGCTAAACTACATGCCTGCGTCGCATTTTCTGCATTTTGCCTAACAGTCGCGGTCAACTCTTCCATAGTAGAAGCGGTTTGCGTCAGTGCTGCGGCTTGCTGTTCAGTGCGTGCTGATAATTCCGTATTACCTGAACTGATATTACCGACAGCCGCATTTAATTCTTCTGCACTGTTTTGAATATCGCCAACAATACGACCTAACCGTTCCGACATACGCGCAATGGCTGCTAATAAGCTGCTTTCATCGCCAGATTCTAATTTAGGGCGCACACTTAAATCACCATCAGCGATTTTGCGAACAATCGTTGCAGCATAAGCAGGATCACCGCCTAAGCTACGCTGTAACCCTCGCGTTACCCAATTAATAAATATACTCAGCAGCAATCCAACAACGAGCAACTGTATAAGCGAACCGACTAAACTACTCATAAAAGCAGCATCAATATCGCTCATATAAACGCCAGTACCTACATACCAGCTCCAATTATCAAAGCGTTTAATATGCGAACGCTTAGGCTCTGGCTCGCCGGTTCCAGCATGTTTCCACCGATAATTAACGAAGGCATGGCCATTGTTTTTTTCAGCCGCAGCTAGGAACTCACGAAACAATAAACCGCCGTCAACATCTTTGAAATCAACGAGGCTACTACCAATTGGAATAGTTGGATGGCTAATATTATTAAGCGGACGATCAAAGATAAAGAAGTAACCACGTCCACCGCTGTAACGCATCGGCTTTATCAAATCAACTGCGTATTTCTGCGCTTCGGCGATTGTCATGCTGCCACGATTTACACGCTCGGCGGCATCAGCCAACACGGACATGGCAATGGCCACCTGCTGCTCGGCTTGTTTCTCACGTTCAGCAACCATCGCCACACGTGTGCTCCAAGCGCCCCAGCCAGCAATTAACGACATCGCCAACCAAGACGCCCAGAAAATGCCCCACAGCTTTTGCTTGATCGTCAGATTACGCATAAAAAGACCCTTCCGGTGTGCATGACTCCTACCAAAGTACAGGAGCTATCTTTGACGTCAATTTATTGACCAGATAGTCCGTATTGCACAATCCGACTTGAGTCCAAGACGCGCCAAATCCTTGGCGTGCTGGGTGTTAGCGCGCGACGCGATCTACAAGCGCCATCTCCTCGCTGTTCAGCAATTTTTCAATGTCAACGAGCACCAACATACGCTCACCAACACTGGCCAAACCACTTAAATAATCTGACGATAAAGACAAGCTAAATTCCGGTGCAGGTTTTATTTGACTGGCATCTAACGTCATTACATCGGAGACGCCATCTACAACCACACCCACAACACGATGCCCAACATTTACAACAATAACGACCGTCTGTCCGCCATATTCCACACTGGCTAAATTAAACTTAATACGCAAATCTACAATAGGTACAATCACACCGCGAAGATTGGTCACGCCTTTAATAAAATTTGGCGTATTTGCAATACGGGTCACATTTTCATAACCACGAATTTCTTGCGCCTTCAGAATATCAATTGCGTATTCCTCACTTCCCAGCGAGAAAACTAAATACTCTCGGCTATGGCCTTCATTAGTCGCAGCAAATTCAGATTGATTTAGCGTCATGGAAGTCTCCTATGCAAACAGCAGATGCCCGATTTAAGCCGCACCCGAAACACGGCTAAGGCGATAAAGATCAGCGATATCGAGAATCAAAGCGACGCTACCATCACCCAAAATAGTAGCGGCGGAAACACCGGGTACTTTTCGGTAGTTCGTTTCCAGATTCTTCACCACGACCTGTTGCTGGCCAATGAGGTCGTCCACGACCAGCGCATAACGACGCCCTTCACCCTGCACAATCACTACAATACATTCCGTAGCATTTGTGCGTGCTTCAGGAATATTAAAGACTTGATAAAGAGAAACCATCGGCAAATATTCATCACGCACTTTTAAGAGCTGATCAGTACCTGCCATCGAATAAATATCTTCACTGCGCGGCTGTAAAGATTCTAATACTGCATTCAGCGGAAGAATAAATATCTCGTCAGCAACACGAATCGACATGCCATCCAAAATAGCCAGTGTCAGTGGTAATACAATTCGCGTGGTAGTGCCTTGGCCTTTACGCGAAATAATTTGTACATGCCCACCTAAAGACTGAATATTTCGCTTCACCACGTCCATGCCTACACCGCGTCCAGAAACATCGGTTACTTGCTCGGCAGTGGAAAATCCGGGGGCAAAAATTAATTGGAAAACATCCTCGTCGGTCATGTTGTCTGAAACAGGCAGACCACTACTACGCGCCTTGGCGAGAATTTTGTCACGGTTCAAACCAGCGCCATCATCAATAACATCAATGACAATGTTACCGCCTTGGTGCTGTGCAGAAAGTGTCAACCGCCCTGTACGAGGCTTGCCTGCGGCAACCCGTATTTCTGGCATTTCTAAGCCATGATCCAAACTATTACGGACCAAGTGGCTTAATGGATCGACAATCCGCTCCACCAAACTTTTATCTAGTTCAGTAGATTTACCTTCAGTAATTAACTCAACATCTTTACCGAGCTTACTGGCTAAATCACGTACTTGGCGCGGGAAGCGACTGAACACAAAGTCCATCGGCACCATACGAATAGACATAACCGCTTCTTGTAAATCGCGCGCATTACGCTGCAATAAACTCATGCCATTCACTAATTCGCCGTGAATAGCACCGTCTAATTGGCTGACTGACTGCTCCAGCATAGACTGCGTAATAACCAATTCACCCACCAAGTTGATGATTTGGTCTACTTTGTCAACGGGAACGCGCAGCGTTGTTGATTCACTGTTCGCTGCGGGTGCTTTTTCAGCCGCAGGCGCGCGCGGAGCAGCGGGAGCGGCTTTAGGCGCAGGCATCGGCGCAGCAGAAGCGGGCGCTGCTTTAGGTGCAGGCGCACTCATAGCGGCAAATGTGGCCGCCGAGGCTGCATCAAACATAGCCTCTAAATCATCTTCTGCATTGTTCGCCGGAGCTGGCGGAGCACTGACCGACGCAGCAGGCGTGTCGGCAGCCTCTTCAGCAATACCTAACACACAAATTTCTAATTGGTCGGGTTCTACGACAAAACACAGCACTGCTTCGATGTCGCTAGGGTCTTCTGCACTGAGCAGTTCTACTTCATACCGCTGCTCGGTGCCGGACTCTTTAACCACCTTACCGAATTGCTTTAACTCCTCCACCAGCAACGCACGGTCTTTTAGGCTGACACCCAATAGCGCAACACTGACGCGCGCGGCATCACCGGTAGCAGCATACTCTTCCGTTTTCTTAACGGCTTCGGGTTGCTTTACGACCGCAGGCGGCGGCGTAGGAATAGGCTTAGGAGCCTCTACGACAGGTTGAGCGACGACGGTAGAAGAGGCTCCCGGCTTTTTGTTCTCGATTTCTTCCAACGCAATTCGCTGGAGAATTTGACAAATGCGGGCAAAGGCCTCTGCATCAGGCTCGGCGCTATTACGATAGGCGTCCAGCTGATCTTGCAGCATGTCTTTGGTTTCCAAGAAAATGTCAACGATGTCGCGGCGCAATGTCAACTCGCCACGACGTAAATGGTCGAGCAGGTTTTCAAAGATGTGCGTGGTTTTTTGCAGCACATCAAAACCAAAAGCACCAGCGCCGCCTTTAATTGAGTGTGCGGCCCGGAAAATGGCATTGAGTTGCTCAGGATCCGGCGATTCAATATCCAGATCCAGCAAGTAACGCTCCATGTCACTCAGCAGCTCGGCAGCCTCTTCAAAGAACGTGTCGTAGAAGTCGGTGATATCCATGCTGGCATCCAGATGGTGGTAAGTGGGTGAATATTCCTACGCTATGGGCCTTTTGCAGGGGCGTTCACGGCAGGCGTTGTTATTTGTATAGGTGCTGGCGTTGCTGTTGGAGCAGCCGGAGCAGTGGGTGGCGTTTTAGGCGATAGCAGCGGCGAAACAATAACTGGAGGTGCCGCCACAGCCGGAATCGACAAAGAACCCGTCGGCGATGGCAAGGTTGATGGCGTCGCCGGAGCCGTCGCTGGAGGCGCAGGAGGTACAGCGGCAGGCGCAGGCGTCGGCACAGGCTTGGCTGTTTCGCCCGGACTTAACACTGCTTTAGTCGTGCTGCTATTTAAAACTACGACCATAATCCGCCTATTTGTTGCCGCATTCGGTGCTGCACCAGGAAAAGGTACACGATCAGCCATGCCAGACACACGTAGCAATTTGTCTGGTGCCAAGCCACCGGTAATCAGCTCGCGCCTTGATGCACCCGCACGGTCTGCCGACAATTCCCAGTTACTATAACCCGACTCACCACCAACGTAAGGAACGCCGTCGGTGTGTCCACTGATTTGAATACGATTCGGTAACTGATTCAACATCGGCGCAATTGTACGAAGTAACGTCTTCATATAGGGCGCTAAACGCACACTGCCCAATTCAAACATCGGGCGCTGTTCTGTATCCACTAACTGAATTCGTAAGCCTTCAGGGGTTGCATCAATACGAATTTGATCACGGATTTCTTTGAGCTGTGCATTGCTGTTAATAACGTCTTCTATACGTTCTTTCAGCTCTTCCATGCGTTCACGTTCTTCAGCCAAAAGCTGCTGTTCACGCGGGTCAATGCGATCGCGCTCACCTTCGGAGAAAGTAGGATCAGGCCCCCCTCCCGGAATAACGCTGGCACTGGAAGCATTACGATCACCCGCGCCAATAGCAGCAATGAGCGGCGTACTGAAATACTCGGCCACAGCCTGTTTATGCTGTGGCGATGAAGAAGACAACAGCCACAACACAAGAAAAAGTGCCATCAACGCTGTCATAAAGTCAGCGAAAGCAATTTTCCACGCGCCGCCGTGGTGACCATGCACCACCTTTTTACGGCGGATGATGATTATAGGCCGGTGTTCATCACCGCTCATTAATTAGCTCCCTTTACCGTTACGAACATATTCTTCTAGTTCAGTCGCGCCCGGACGCTCTGCGGTATAAAGGGCTTTGCGGCCAAATTCAACCGCTAATTGCGGAGCATAGCCATTCAAACTTGCCAGCAGTGTAACGCGCATACACTGCAACACTTTCATAGCCTCGCCTACTTGGCGGTCAATCCGGTTAGAAACCGGCGTAATGAAGCCATACGCCAAGAAAATACCCACGAAAGTACCCACCAATGCGTGAGCAATCATTTCGCCCATGACTTCTGGCGGTACGTCAGCCGCTGTCAGTGCTTTTACCACCCCCATCACTGCCGCAACGATACCAAATGCGGGCAACGCATCACTGACTTTACTCAAGGCATCGGCGGGTACATGCGCTTCGTGCTCAAACTCCTCAATTTCATGCAGCATCAGCTCATCTAATTCATGGGGATTCATGTTGCCGCTAATCATCAGGCGTAGATAATCCGTCAGAAAGTTCATAATCATCGGATCCTGAACTAGCGTCGGATAATCTTTAAAAATGGCACTTTCAGAAGGGTTTTCGATTTCTTTTTCAATCGCCAACATCCCCTCACGTCGGGCCTTAGACAAGATGTTGTACAGCAACGCCATCAAATCCATGTAAAGCGCCTTGTTATATTTCAAGGTGCGCTTCAATTTGGGCGTAACTTTGAGCGTGGCTTTAATCACTTTGCCATTATTCGATGCGATGAAGGTGCCAATCGCGGCACCACCAATCATCAAAAATTCAGTGGGCTGGTACAAGGGACCTAACGCGCCCCCCGATAGGACATAGCCGCCAAATACCGTCAAAATAAGAATGAGAAAACCAGAAGCAATCAGCACAATCAGGTATTCCTAGCAATGCGATTTAGTGGATTTGGACGTATTGAAGCACGTTGATAGCGCGCAACGCTTCACATCCAGCGACCTGCTCACTGTAATTCTCACAATCACAGGGCACTCTCAATATACACACACACAGTCCGCATAAACAGGCACCTGTTCTCAGCAATTACGCTCTGTCGAACCGAGAGAACATTGGGTACCCGCAGAAGGTGTTTCTTTATTCTTGGCCGCTTCAGCTTCTTGTTCCTTGCGGCGTCGGGTTTTACCCGCCCGCGACGGCGGTTGACACAAACCACAGACATAACTATTACGAATAACACCGTGTGCATGTGTCACAAAATGTCCGCCACATACCGTACAAGGCACCTGTTCAAGCATCCCGCTTTCAAAAAAACGCACCAAAGTCCACGCGCGCGTTAGCCCTAATACCGCGCCTTCTTCGCCCTCTTCAAGGTGCTCTAAATACAAGCGGAATGCTTTTACAAAGGCTTCCATACGCTCACAGCCTGTTGCAATAAGCCCCGAATATAAGTTGTAAAACAACGAAGAATGAATGTTAGGCAGCCACGTCATAAACCAGTCGGTGGAAAAGGGTAACATCCCCTTAGGCGGTGATACTCCGCGTACTTCTTTGTACAAACGAATTAATCGACCACGACTAAGATCAGTTTCACTTTCCAATACTTGCAGGCGCGCGCCCAACTCAATCAGCTCTATCGCCAACTGAATTTGCATCATTTCGTTAATCAGGCTTTTGTCAGACAACTCGACCCCCTGTCTCGCGGCCTGACGATGTCATTAGCAACGCAACATGAAGCTGCTCTAATCCGTGATCACGCGAGCTTTCTAATATCCGCTCTAACCGAGTAACATCTTCGAACGCAAAACGACACACTAACTGACCACTACGAGCCAATTGTCCCAACTGCTTACCTGATAATTTCGCTAGAAAATCCGCTTGTTCAGTGGTCATATTCAACCTAAACAAAGCCATCGCGCGGTCTTCACGCAGCAGGCGCTGAACAAGCAGTAAATAGGAAAGATTCAGGTCTTGAATACCCTCAAGAATGCTACCGTCATTCACAGCCCATACTCCTGAAATCTTCAAAATATCAGCCTAAATGGCCACAAGGATTCGGCTTTGGACTGTATCACGCGCAATATCAAGGAGAAATAACAGTCTCTACTCTTACATAAGCAGAGCATCACATACATTGAAGGGTTATTCGAGCGATGGTTGCGCTGATTGAGGCATTGCACTACTCGAAACGGGCTGAACCGGATGGTCTAAGCTATAGATCCAAACAAGTAACTCTGCGACTGCTTGATAGAGCTGCTCAGGAATGTGTGCGTCTAAATCAACCTGCATCAATAAACTAGACAATTCAGGTGAGCCATGAATCGGCACACCATTACGCTGTGCTTCTGCAATAATTCGCTCGGCCAAAACGCCATAGCCTTTAGCTACAACACGCGGTGCATAATCGCCTTCTCGATACCGTAGTGCCAGAGCTTGTCGTTTTAGCTGCTCGGTTTTTTCATCAATAATCATCCGCTACCCTCTGCACGCGGAACCCATTGACCGCGCAACTCCACCGTAATAAATCCATGTTCTTTAAGGCGCTGCGTTAATTTAACACGATCTCGTTCTAATAACGCTAATACCGCCTTTGAGCAACTCCCTAGCGTTAGCCATAAATTCATACCGTCACTACGCGCATGAATATCTAATTTACTTTTATTAGAGGAGCGCACAGTACATTGAAACTCCCACTCTTTAAAAGAAGAGGTGTTTTGCTCTTTTTTATTGTGTTTTTTTGCTTCTTCTTCCTCGCCAGAAGGTAAGAGTTTTAATTGCAGCGCAACAGAAAAATCGGGCCATACCTGACCTTCCCAGCGCAACACGGGCGTATTCATCAACTCTAATTGATTACGCAACAGCGTTGTAGGATTTAAATTTTCGCGCGAATTCGATGCGCCCTTATCAAATAAAACAGAAGCACTTTCTTCTTTCGCAAGCATCTGTTTATTATTTAATGAAAGTAATTTCTCTGGTGCTTCAACGGCGGCGTCTGTATTTACTTTAGTAACGACTACCGTACTATTGGCAGGCGTATCCTCTGCGGTGGCTTGTGCTGAGATTAACGACGCACGCGATTGCGCTTCAGCCAATAAAGTTTTGAGTGGTATTTCTCCTTTATACCAACGAGCAACATGCGACTCATAAAATAAGCCACTGCTTGAAATACTTTGCTTTAATTTATCCGCTACCTGCTGACTCGAAACAGGCTGACCAACTTCTGGTGTTAGAATGGGTTTCTTAATACTAACGGTAGGAATCTGCACCTCTTCACTTAATAAAGCATCGGATATTAATTGCGCCGCTTCACTAAAACGTGTGCGCGCTGACATCACTGCCGCGCCATGATTCATAGCCGCCTGAGCATTTGCTGTAGCTAACCCTGCTTTATTGCTTAATAAATAAGTAGCTCGATCGGGTGTCGGAGCATTATCTAATTGTGCATCATCAGTTACCGGGCGAGCCGCTTCTGAAGCAGTAGGCGCATTAATTGGCGGATTCAATGGCAAACCACGCAAGAAATCAACGCGCTTACCCAGCACTTGATGCAATAAAGTATCAATTAACGGTGTTATTCCACTCACCGTTAAGATTTCCCAAAACGCTCAAATGCTTGATACATAGCCGCCACGCTAGAAGAGTTTTTTCCGGTATTTATCGTGCGTCCCGTATTTCTTGGCTGCGACGATTGCTCTAATAACTCGCTCAATTCGTCGCGACGTGTCGAAAGTTTGCTGCGAATTTCTACATCTATCGCCAAGATACGCTCCAATAATTCGCGCCGCCGAGATTTAGATACCTCGTCTTGAGGTAAATAAGCCTCAGCGCGCTTGAGGGCTTCCACATTAATTACATAGGCCGAGGCTTCTTGTATCAATGCTACCAAATCGCCCGCAGCGGCTAATGTTTGCATGTGCTCCACTTGTTGAAGCAATAGCTCATAGGGTTCTACCAACGGCAGCGTGGCACCCCCCATATCTTAAAGCCCATCGCTCTGTTGGTGTCCAATTTCCTGCCAAGCGGACGCTATTTGTTCAAGCAACATGGAGGCTTCCTCAAGTGCGGCTAAATCATTATGCAAATTAGCCTTCAATAAAAGACGAGCAGTGTAATCGTAAAGCTGGGCCAAACGCTCCGCAATTTCTCCACCACGTTCGTAATCAATAGCGGCTAACAATCCACTATTTACAATGTCCAACGCCTTGGAAATCGACAGTCCTTTTTCAACTAAATTTCCACTTTCCATATGTATTCTGGCCGCGCCAATAGCCGTTTGAGCACCATCAAATAACATGGAAATTAAGCGATAGGGGGAAGCAGACATCACACTCGTTTGGATGCCTAGTTTGGCGTATGAATTCGCAGCATTAAAAGCGTTCATAAATACCTTCGCTGATGTAGGATTAAGCTGTCAGAGCATTAAACTGTTGGGTTAAGTAACTTGCTGTCGAGTTCATATCTGCAACCAGTGCATCTAATTGAGCGAACTGCGTGCGATAACGGTCAACCGTACTCACAATCGACGCTTCAAGACGTTTGTAGTCTTCATCTAACGCAGAATTAGCCGACTTCAGCCCCCCAATGGCGCGATTTACGATACCATCAGACGATAAAATAGTGGCTAATCGACTACTTAAACCGCCCGCAATACCATCACTTTTTGTAATATTATTGCTGCCCGCTAAAACTTTACTCAGTTCATTTATATCATCATTCAAGACTGCATCTAATTGACTGTCGTCAATTTTTAATTTGCCGTCAACCTGCAAGCTGACGCCCAAATCAGAAAGCACGCTGTAAGCACCACCTTCCACAGGGGTTACTAATGCAGTACGAATTTGCGCCTGAATATTGCGTAACGAAGAGTCGCCTAATAAAGCACCCGCTACCTTGGTGTCAGCATTGTAGCTGGTTAGCTCGGTCGTTGTTGTTATCAACGTATTGTACGCACCCACAAAATCAGTCACCGCTTTACGAATAGCAGCAGTATCGCGGGAAATCGTAACGGTTTGCTCATCGCTCACTGAAGTGGCCGTGATAGTTACGCCCTGAATGGCTTCTTCAACCGTATTACTTTGACTGACGATATTTAAACCATTGACCGTCAATTTTGCATTAGCCGCTGGCACCGTCTCCGTCATGACGTTACCCGCCGCCGCAGGGTCCGCAGAGTCGTAACCCAATAAGTTCACTGCGTCTCCTGTTCCCGTAAAACTTACATTAACCGGAGAGGCTTCACCTGTTGCTCTTGAACTTATCACTAACCGATACGGCGCAGTTGCGTCTCCATCATTGATAATAGTAGCCATAACGCCTTTACCTTGGGCGTTAATGGCATCGCGGATGCCCAACAATGTATTATTGCTACTATCAACAGTAATATCGTCTAGCGCCACACTTCCTGCTGAAATACTTAATACACCTGAACCTAACTCACTATCAACATCAGCAACGCCCGATGTAGCTAAACTTTGAGCACGCGCTAATTGCGTCACTTTCACTTGGTAACTACCCGCCACAGCTTCACTTGAAGCCGCAACAGTAATACCCGTGCCTGACGTCGCACTTTTTTGCCCCTGAAAAGTTTGTATATCGTTCAGCTTATCAGAAGCTGTTTGCAATGCAGATAAATTACCTTGCAGAGTGCCAAAAGCAGAAATCTTTGTTTCGTTGGCTTTTTTTCGCTCTGTGAGCGGCTCTAACTTTAAACGCTCGGCTGAGTCTAGCTGGTCTAATAATGACTTTAGGTCTAGCCCAGACCCTAATCCCAAAAAAGATGTAATAGCTGCCATGATGCTGGCCCCCTAACTTTTAATAAAAGCACTATTTACCTTGTGCTTCACACGCATGAGACATAAAACGACGGCACGAGCATTCATCCTAAGTTTATCTCATCAGCCCAGCCTATATTTAGAATAGGTCGCCTTCAGACTTGCATATTCATAACATCTTTATAAGCAGCTACCAACTTATTACGAACCTGCACACCCATCTGAAAAGCGACGCTCGCTTTCTGCATATCAACCATCAAATCGTTTAATGAGACGCTCGGGTCGTCAGCAAGAAACCGCTTCGAGTGAGTGCTTGCCGTTTGCTGCAAACGATTAATACGATTCACGGCGGCGTGTAGCTCACCCGCGAACCCACTTAACGCGGTATTTTCTGTGGTGGTAGCTACCGTGCGTCCAGCCGCCTGAGCCGCTAACGACTGCATTTGAGTGTGCAACTGTTGCGCGGCGGGTAAAAGAGGGGAGGTGCTCATAATGTCTCCGACCGATAGAATGGGGCCGGTGGGCACCGGAAGCCCCTAAATGGGTGTTCAGAAAACAGTGCGCGACGGGGGTAATCGTCAATTGATTGCGAAAGATTCGGCTTTTTTAGCTTTCAGGCTGATTTTTGCCCCGCAAAATAATGCACATCATACACCTGCCAGCTATATTGCCAGCACTCCTTGTAGTCTGCTGTTTCTTTTTAGCAGGCCTTCGCTAGAACTTTCAAAACCGGATGCAGTAATGCCTTTTGTCTTACCCCAGGTCAGTTGCCGGAGGTGCTTGTGAGCAATGCTGCCCAAGGCACAGAACCTCTGGGTACCCAAAGCAATCCGCAAGAATCTTCGCCGCTATCGCGTCTATTCGATCAGGTTCGCAATAACCCCCTGATTTTGTTTGGCATCGCGGGCGTGTTTTCGTTGGCGATTCTTGCCGTCCTTTTGCTTTGGGCCGGTCAACCCGAGTACCGCGCACTCTATAACAACCTGAGTGAAGCTGACGGCGGGCGCATCATTAGCGAGCTTGATAAGCGAAAAATCCCTTATCGCTTCAGCGAAAATGGTGGCGCGTTATTAGTGCCAAGTGAACAAATACATACGCTACGCTTACAGTTAGCTGAACAAGGATTGCCACAAGGCGGCAATGTTGGTTTTGAGCTGTTGGATAATCAAGCGTTTGGGATTAGCCAGTTTACAGAACAAGTTAACTTTCAACGCGGATTAGAGGGCGAATTAGCGCGCTCCATCGAATCGTTAGGCCCTGTTGCAAAAGCGCGTATTCATTTAGCTATGGGGCGACAATCCGTTTTTGTTCGTGAGCGAGAACCTGCCAGCGCCTCCGTTGTATTAAATTTAATTCCCGGAAGGGAACTCAGCGAAGGCCAAGTGAACGCAATTATTCACATGGTTTCTTCGAGCGTTTCTGGTTTAACAGCCGAATCCGTCACTGTTGTTGACCAAGCAGGACGCTTATTATCACGCCACAATAAACGTGATGGCGCACAAGATTTAGACGGTACGCAATTAAATTACGTCGATGAAGTAGAGCGTTCATTCCAGCGCCGCATCGAAAATATTTTAATTCCTATATTTGGGCGAGAAAATGTCCGCGCTCAAGTGGTCGCTAATATCGACTTCTCTAGCCGTGAACAAACAGCGGAACGCTTTGGGCCTAATCAGCCGCCAAACGAAGCCGCTGTGCGTAGCCAACAAATCTCTGAAAATGTTTCTGGCAGCGAGATTGCATCACGCGGTATTCCCGGCGCATTGACCAACACGCCACCCGCTGACCCCGCAACAGCCGCCGCACAGACCGGTGGTCCTACTATTCAAGGCGCGCCCAACGCCACCCAACAGGGTGCAGCCGCCAATCAAAACAGCTCTACATTGAAACGCGACCAACTGGTTAATTATGAAGTTGATCGCAATATCGAACATATTTTACATCAGCGCGGTAAAATTCAACGACTGACAGCCGCCGTCGTTATTAATTATCGTGAAAAAACCAACGACGCTGGCGAAATAGTGCGTGAACCATTAGAGCCAGCAGAACTAGAACGTATTAATCGTTTAGTAAAACAAGCAATGGGTTTTTCAGGAACGCGCGGCGATGAGCTGGAGGTGATTAATAGCCCATTCGCACCGCGTGACGATAAAGTTGAAGTGGTTGATTGGTGGAAGACACCCGAATTCTTCAACTTGGCAGCTTATCTATCGCGTTATGTGTTGGTTGCATTCGTTGCCTTGTTATTGTGGTTGATGATTTTGCGCCCCATCAAACGTCGTCACCAAGAAAAACTGGATACGATTCGCGAGGCCGCAGAAACCGCCGCAGCCGCAGCCGCCGCTCAAAACGCGCCGGTACCTATCATCGGCGAAAACGGCGAAGTTATCGGCATGGCCGATCCGGATAGCGAAGAAGCACAAGCCTTGGCAGAAGCACAAGCGCAAGAAAAACGCCGACAAAAACGCCGCCGCTCAACCGATTACGAGCATAACTTGGAAAGCTTGCGCGAAATGGCCACCAATGACCCACGTTTCATTGCCATGATTGTTAAGAGCTGGATGGATAAAGAACCATGATCGAAATGACGCCCGTCCGCCGTAGTGCCATTTTATTACTGTGCTTGAACGAAGACAGCGCGGCGGAAATTATTCGCTTTTTGCCCGCAAAAGACGTCGAACGTGTCAGCTTGGAAATGGCACGCCTAACGCAAATTTCTCACGAAGAAATGCGTCAGGTGCTCGAAGAGTTTATGGATGAAACAGACCAATACGCCGCTATTAATATCCAATCTAGCGAGCATATCCGTGCTGTTCTAACCAAAGCCTTGGGCAGCGAGCGGGCGGCATCTCTCATTGAAGATATTCTCGAAACCAGCAATACCGACAACGGCATCGAGAAGCTCAATCTCATGGAAGCGCCTACGGTTGCGGAAATGATTCGTGATGAGCACCCACAAATTATTGCCACGATTTTGGTTCATTTAGAGCGTCATCAAGCGGCTAACGTCATGGAGCTATTCGATGAACGCTTACGCAACGACGTTATTTTGCGGATTGCAACCTTTAGCGGCGTTCAACCTGCTGCATTACAAGAGTTGACAGAAGTTTTGGGGAGTATGCTCAACGGCCAGAACCTCAAGCGCAGCAAAATGGGCGGCGTGAGAACGGCTGCCGAAATCCTCAACATGATGAACTCCACGCTGGAAGAGGTGGCCATCGAGACGGTGCGCGCGCACAGCGAAGACCTTGCACAAAAGATTCTCGACGAGATGTTCCTGTTCGAAAACCTGTTGGACGTGGACAACCGTGGCATCCAGATGATTCTCAAAGAAGTAGACAACAACTCGCTTGTTCTCGCACTCAAAGGCGCACCAACCGAACTGCAAGACAAGTTCCTGATGAACATGTCACAACGCGCGTCGCAGTTGTTCAAAGAAGACATGCAGGCACGCGGACCCATTCGGGTTTCTCAGGTAGAAGAAGAACAGAAAAAGATTCTGCAAATCGTCAGACGCTTGGCCGACGCGGGCGATATCGTGTTAGGCGGCGGAGACGATGCGTATGTCTGATAAAGGTTTTTCGGGTGATAACGACCAATGGCGGCGCTGGAGCATGGACGAGTTGCGTCGTCCAAACCAATCGCAACCAGACCCCGATATCGCGCGCCGAGAAACGCTTCGCCAACAGGCTTTTCGTCGCAATGCAGAGTTAGAAGGTTTGCGGCAACAAGCACACGAACACGCACGCCAGCAAGGTTACGAAGAAGGCTTTAATCAAGGTTTTACTGACGGAAAAACAGCCGGTTACGCGCAAGGTTTTGATGAAGGTCGCCAAGCGGGTGAACAAGAATTACAGCGTCAAATTGCACAAACGCTGCAACCGTTACACACCTTGGCGGATAACTTTCGACATGCGCTGCATCGTTTAGACGGGCAAATCGCTGACCACCTTGTGGCCTTAGCGTTAGCAACCGGACGTCATTTGGCGGGCGAAGCATTAACCGCTCACCCCGACTACATTCTGGGTTTAGTCCGTGAGCTGCTGCATGTCGAACCCGCGCTCACGGGGCGTCCCCGTTTATGGTTAAACCCTGCTGATTTACTGCTGGTACGCGGGCGTTTAGGCGTCGAGCTAGAAGCCGCTGGCTGGCAACTACAACCCGATGAACTGATTGCGCGCGGCGGCTGTCGCGTAAATAGCGCCAGTGGCGAACTCGATGCCACATGGGAAACCCGCTGGGACGACCTCATCAGCCAATTGCGCCAACGCCAACAGACCGCCGAAAACGAGCACTGAGTTATGCACACCGCCACACACGCTCGTTACTGGCAACAGCGGCTAGACGAAACCCGTCAGCACATTAGCCAACTGCCGCGCTACCATGCCAGCGGCCGCATTACCCGCGCGACCGGCATGGTGTTGGAAGCAACGGGCTTACGCATTCCCTTGGGTGGCGGTTGTCGTATCGAGTTATCTACGGCTGGAACCAACAGCACACGGCGCTTTGCTGAAGCCGAAGTGGTTGGTTTTTCAGGAGATAAACTCTTTTTAATGCCCTTGGAAGAACTCAGCGGCTTGCAACCCGATGCGCGTGTGTTACCGCTCGGCGAAGGCAAACTCGGCCACCTCAGCGCGCGACGTTTTCCACTGGGCGAATCCATGTTAGGCCGCGTGGTGGATGGCAGCGGCGAACCCCTTGATGGCAAAGGCCCTCTCACCGACGCGCACTACGCCACACTGCACACCCCGCCGTTCAACCCCCTCGACCGCGCGCCCATTGATACGCAAATTGATGTCGGCATTCGCGCTATCAACGGTTTATTAAGCGTGGGACGTGGGCAGCGGATGGGTTTATTTGCTGGTTCTGGCGTGGGTAAATCGGTATTGCTGGGCATGATGGCACGCTATACCCGTGCCGATGTCATCGTTGTGGGGCTCATCGGGGAACGGGGTCGTGAAGTCAAAGACTTCATCGACAACATCCTCGGCGAAGAAGGCTTGCGCCGCTCGGTAGTGGTGGCAGCACCGGCAGATACCTCGCCCCTAAAACGCTTACAGGGTGCGGCTTACACCACGCGCTTGGCCGAATATTTCCGCGACCGTGGGCGTGATGTGCTGCTCATCATGGACTCCCTGACCCGTTACGCGATGGCACAGCGGGAAATTGCCCTCGCTATCGGCGAACCGCCTGCAACCAAAGGCTATCCGCCGTCGGTGTTTGCAAAATTGCCGAAATTGGTCGAAAAAACAGGAAACGGGCCTGTTGGCGGCGGCTCTATCACCGCGTTTTACACCGTATTAAGCGAAGGCGACGACCAACAAGACCCGATTGCAGACTCAGCGCGCGCCATTCTTGACGGACATATTGTGCTTTCTCGCTCATTAGCAGAAAGTGGACACTATCCCGCGATTGATATTGAGGCGTCTATTAGCCGCGCCATGACGGCCATCGTGACCGATACACAACAACGTCGCGCGCAGCAATTCAAACAGCTATTATCAAAATACCAAAGAAACCGCGATTTAATTAGTGTAGGTGCTTACGCGCCCGGCCATGATCCTCAATTAGATCAGGCGGTAGCTTTGTATCCACAGTTAGAGCGTTTTTTACAACAGCGTATCCACGAGCGTGCTGACATTACCGAAACACTAAACGTATTAAATACCCTAGTCTCTAGCGCGTAAATTACTTTATTAGGCTAGTTAGGTGACGACCATGACCACGCAGCAAAATACAGCTCTTGATACTCTTATCGGCCTTACGCGCGAAGCGTTAGACCGTGCCACTAAATTGTTAGCCAACGAGCGTCGAACACAAGAGCAGGTACAACAGCAATTAAATATCCTAAATCAATACCGCTTAGAATATGGTCGTCGGCTTCAGCAAAGTTTACAACAAGGTATGGACCCAGCAAGCCTTCTTAATTACCGCGCTTTTCTTAGCTCATTAGACACGGCTGTTTTACAAGCCAATCAGGCGCTGCGCTCACAACAACAAAAAGTAGATAATCAACAACAACAATGGCGAGAGGAACGCCGTCGCTTGCATTCTTACGATACATTATTAGAGCGTCGTCGTTTGGCCGATGATTTGCTTGCTTATAAAGCAGAACAAAAAGCAAACGATGAATACGGAATGCGCGCCAACCGAAATAATAACGGATTTCGCTAATTAATTTTTGCTTAATTTATAGCCTGCGAGAAGAATCATGGCCACAAATATAATATCTGCACCCTCTTCAGCTACCAGTGAATTAGGTGCTAATAACATCGCTAAAACAGCAACGAACGGTGAGTCTAATTTTTCCCAACAGCTACAAAAAGCAGGCGAAAAAACAGCGAATACAGAAAAAACGCCACCGGCTAACCAGCAACAACAAAATTCAAATACACCTGAAGAAAAACCATCTACCGCAGCAACCAAAACCGAAGAAACAACGCTGCCAGATGCAAACACAACAGCGCACAACGAAAATCAACAGACCGGTCTACCAATAGACAGTCCTTTATTGGCCTTGGTTAATCTACAAATCCAAATATCTGGACAACCAACAAACGCTAACCCAATACATGCGAATAGCAAGGCACCCATTGCCATTAGCGACGAGGAAAAAAAACTACCCACTTTAAGTGACACAGCAGAAAATTTGGCCGCTCAATTTATTGCACAACAAGGAATAAGTAATACGCTTACTACACAAAGCACACAAAATACACCTGTCCTTGATAAAGCAACACAGGTTCAAAATAATACTCAGCTACCACTTAATGTCGCCAAAGAACTGACTCATTCTCAAAACACTAGCAGTGCATCTCAATTTACAAATACGCCTATCAATCCAATTGATACGCATCTAGATAGCACCTCAGTAAATATATTAACACAAAATAAAGAAGCCTCTAGCATTATCAATACAGGTATCGCTCACGCTACGTTTACTGAAGGCTCTACCGCAACAACAATAGACGCCATCACAAAACCTGATTTAAACAATACGCCAACAACGACACCTATTTCAACGCCATCCTCAATAAATAATAACTTATCTACGACAGCTAACAACGAAGCCTCTACAATAAGAGCGCCGATGGGCACACCGGCATGGCAAGATGGTTTAAATCAGCAAGTGATTCAATTACATCAACGCGGTGATAAAAACATCGAATTACACTTAAACCCTGCCGATTTAGGTCCACTGTCCATTAGCTTAAAAGTAAGTGATAATACAGCACAGGTTCAATTTTTATCACCGCATCCACAAGTACGACATGCAGTAGAACAAGCATTACCCCAACTACGCGAAGCGTTAGCAGAACAAGGCATCAATTTAGGACAAACGTCTGTTGGTGGGCAGCAACAACAAACCCGTGACGAAACGCCTTCGCGCACACCCACAAACCAGAAGGGTGAGTATCTAACCGAAAGTGAACTGGAATCTGTAACATCGCAGACAGCACAACAAGTTACGCCGAGCGGTCGTTTAAGTCTCTACGCCTAAATGATGAACATCTCGCCCGAAACATGCGATGATTAAACACGTCAGGGCAGCTTACATGATACTTGGCATGATATTCTTAGTACGTTGCATACACTACGGACACGGCACCCGCGATGAGCACTCCACAACCTGAAGAGAAGAAGAAAAAAGGCTGGCTTCTTCCGGTCCTTTTGATTTTGGTCGCATTAATTGCGGTCGGCGGTACTGCGGGCGGCATGTATTTTTTCATGATAAAGGGTAAAACTGACGCAGGTGCCAACACCGAAGAACATGCAGCAGCGGCTGCTCCAGCAGAACCTGCACACGGTGGCGGCCACGGCGCACCAGCAGCCCCTGCAAATGCACCTATGTTCGTCAATATTTCGCCCTTTACCGTCAACGTACAAAGTGAGCGACGTCAGCCACGATTATTGTATGTGGGTCTCTCGTTTCAAGTGGGAGACAAACAAACAATGGACTTCTTAACGCAGAACATGCCCCAATTGCGTAGCCGTTTATTAGTATTAATGGCTTCTCAACAGGCAGAAACTTTAATGACGCCTGCGGGTAAAGATGCGCTAAACGCTCAGATTATTGGTTTATTCCAAACACCACTGGCTGTTCCGCAACCTCCGCTGAACGTCGTTAATATTCTTTATACCGATTTCATAGTGCAGTAAGTTCCATGTCTCAAGATCTGCTTTCGCAGGAAGAGATTGACGCTTTACTTAAAGGCGTCAGTGGCGAGGAAGACTCTTCGGTTAGTGAACCCAAGAATCCAACTGGTCGAATTCGCCCCTATAACCCGGCAACGCAGCACCGGGTTATACGCGAGCGTTTGCACGCCCTTGATATTATTAACGAGCGTTTTGCTCGTAGCTTCCGAATGAGCCTTTTTAATCTCATTCGGCGTAGCGCCGATATAACAACCGGCGGCGTTCGCTATCAGAGCTATAGTGAATTTTCACGAAATGTTGCCGTTCCAACAAACTTAAATTTGATTGCATTGAAGCCACTGCGTGGCACAGCGTTAGTTTTATTCCCACCTAACCTTGTATTTATGGTGGTGGATAATTTATTCGGTGGTGATGGTCGTTTTTTGACTCGTTCAGAAGGACGCGAATTCACAAATACTGAACAGCGCATTATACGACGCATGCTCGGTTTAGCCATTGACGCTTATAAAAGTGCATGGCAATCCGTCTACCCAATCGAAATTGATTATCTGCGTTCAGAAATGCAGGTAAAATTCGCTAATATCACCAGCTCACCGAATGAAATTGTCGTAAATAATACGTTCCATTTAGAAGTCGGTAACTTGGCTAGCGACTTTAATATCGTATTGCCTTACGCGATGATTGAGCCTATTCGTAGCTTATTAAACGGCCCGCTCACGGATAGTAACGCAGAAGAAGAACAACTTTGGAATAGCCGCATGGCTGGCGAATTACGTCAGTCTCAAATCGAATTAGTCGCAGATTTTACTGATATTCCATGCAGCATCTCCGAAGTAATGGCTCTAAAAGTTGGGGACGTTTTGCCTTTTGAGCTGCCTGAAACTGTAGTAGCGCGTGTCGATGGCGTGCCCGTTATGGAATGTGAATACGGCAACCAAAATGGCAAACGCGCGTTGCGCGTCAAAGAGCTGGTCGATCATTCCCCACCTATTCCCGCTAAATCGATAGCTGAACGTTTCGTGAAAAGCCCAACGCTGAACGCCAAGGAATCCCACCATGACAGATCCGAATCAACCCGATGACCTGAGCAGCCTAGATGATGACTGGGCAAGTGCAATGGCGGAACAAGTCGGTATATCTGGTTCAGCCGCTGACGATGATCCTTGGGCAGCCGCATTGGCTGAACAGACCAGTTCGTCTAGTACAAATGTGAGTACCAATAACGCTACCAGTGCAGGCGAAAGTGTTTTTAAGCCTCTAGATAAAGGTACACCAAGCGGAAATATGCGTGATCTAGAAATGATCATGAATATCCCCGTAAAGCTGACCGTAGAATTAGGGCGTACACGCATCACTATTAAGCAATTACTAGAGCTTGCCCAAGGTTCTGTTATTGAGTTAGATGGTCTAGCGGGTGAGCCTATGGACATCTTAATTAATGGATACCTCATTGCTCAAGGTGAAGTCGTCGTCGTTGACGATAAGTATGGTATCCGTATTACGGAAATTATTACTCCCTCTGAGCGAGTACAGAAACTTAATAGATGACCACCACTTCCCCTTCTTCTGTAGGCATAGGTCTAGCTGAATCAACAAGTGACCTAAATAGCTTCGCTTTGTTTGGGAAAACAGCGTTCGCATTGATTTTATTAATTATAATAATTTTACTATGCGCTTGGTTAATAAAAAAAATCAATTCGCTGCAAAATAAGAATACGCCGATGCACATCGTCGGCAGTATACCGATTGGTTCCAAAGAGCGTATTATTATCGTTGAAATACAAGATAAATGGCTGGTACTCGGTATCACTCCACAAAGCATAAATATGCTTCACGAATTACCTGCCATACCTCAGGATACTGATTTATCTAAACTCACCGATAACAACAACTCATTTGCACGGAAATTTTTAGAAAGCCTTCAAACTAACGTAATACATCGTAAGGAACCACCTTTATGAGCACAATTAGCACACGCTATATCATAGGGGTGATTGGTCTTTTAGGGCTATTAATGCCTGTAGAATATGCGCTTTCACAAACGGTTATACCAGCTATTACCAGTCAACCATTGAATAATGGTAGTCAGCAATGGTCTCTTAACTTACAGACGTTAATATTTCTAAGCTCACTGACATTCTTACCTGCCCTTTTATTAATGATGACCAGCTTTACACGCATTATCATTGTATTAGGACTGTTAAGAACAGCCTTAGGCACACCATCAGCACCTCCAAACCAAGTTATTCTCGGATTGGCTTTATTCATGACTTTTTTTATTATGTCTCCTGTTCTGGATAAAGTACATAAAGAAGCATGGCAGCCTTTTTCTCAGGATAAAATTTCATTTGAGCAATTCGTCGATAAAGGTAGTCGTCCCTTTAGAGAGTTTATGCTTGCTCAAACAAGACAACCAGATTTAGCACTTTTTTCGCAATTAGCCAAAGTGGGTACGCTAGAAAGTGTCGAGCAAGTACCCATGACGGTACTTATTCCCGCTTTTGTTACCAGTGAATTAAAAACCGCCTTCCAGATAGGTTTTACTATATTCATACCATTTCTCATCATTGATTTAGTTGTTGCCAGTGTTTTAATGGCTTTAGGTATGATGATGGTTCCTCCTGCGACCATATCGCTTCCTTTCAAATTAATGCTTTTTGTATTAGTGGACGGTTGGCAGTTATTACTAGGCTCGCTCGCACAGAGCTTTTATTTATAACAGGCGTATTCATCATGACACCCGAAATGGTTATGGACCTTGCTTATCAGGGAATGCGAGTCACTGTAATTTTAGCCGCTCCTTTATTATTGACAGCCTTAACCATTGGTCTATTGGTCAGTTTATTTCAAGCGGCTACTCAAATTAACGAAATGACCCTTTCCTTCATTCCAAAAATTCTTGGCGTTTTTGGTCTACTTATATTGGGTGGCCCTTTTCTTATTCAACAGATTACTGATTTCACACGCGAACTCATCAGCAATATTCCCTCTATGATAAATTAGTGCCACGATGCTCGAAATTAGCTCGTCACAATTACAAATTATTATTGCTAATTTATTTTGGCCATTGTGTCGTATATTAGCCTTTCTACTTGCATCACCTTTATTAGGGCATAGTAGTATTCCTTTACACGTCAAAATCGGATTTGCTGTTTTTCTTTCAATACTCGTTGCACCCACGTTACCAACATTACCAGAAATAACTATTTTCTCTTGGGCTGGGTTTGGTCTTTTAATAGAGCAAATGCTGATTGGATTAGCTATCGGCTTTATAATGCGCGTCACTTTTACAACCGCACAAGTTGTCGGCGATTTGATTGGTTTACAAATGGGCCTTGCTTTCGCTACATTATTCACACCGGAAAGTGGTAATACCATGATTTTAGCAAGGCTACTTTATATGATAGCCTTACTTCTGTTCATTTCTCTGAACGGTCATTTAGTCGTTTTAGAAATACTAGCAGGAACATTTCAGACAATACCAATCGGGCAAGCTAATTTTAGTCCTGAATCATGGCGCTCAATATCAGGTTATGTCGGTATATTGTTTACAACAGGAATACTACTGGCATTACCTATGATAGCCGCGCTATTAATTATCAACTTAGCGATGGGCATTCTAAATAGATCAGCACCTCAGTTAACTGTTTTTTCTGTAGGCTTTCCATTAACCTTAGCCATAGGGTTATTTTTATTGATGATTCTCATGAAAGATATGGGAAAAACACTCGAAAGCGTGTTTGGAAACGGTATTCATTTTCTCAAACAATGGTTAGATGGGTTAATGTTGATTACTAATTAACCCATCACACCACTATTAAATTATTTCATGTAATTAAATAGGGAGAGCTGTTGCAAATCTACGAAAGATTTTTGCGCTGCTTGCAAACCCACCATTCTCATCACATAAGAAGAAATTGCTTCATTGTAATCAAGATCAACTAAATCAGATAAAGTTTGCTTATAATTAAGCTCTCGGTTACTTCCAATTTTGTCGAGTAAATCCAGCTCATTCAGTCGGGCACCAGCAGACGCTCTAGTAGTCAGTACATTATCAAGAGCACCATCTAATTCACGCATAGATGTTGATAATAAATTTTTTAATTGTGCTTGTGCTTGTGCGTCAGCCGCCGGAGCGTTTAAAGCTGCTAACGTACTTTCAATTGTGCGAAATATATTCGGATTGGAATCAGAAGCACGAACAATATCAATACTATCGCCATTTGCAGGTGTGCCCTGCAAATTAATTAATAAACCGTTGCTCTCTATACTCATACCCGATGTGTATGCCTGCCAACTTCCACCTTCATCTGTACTATATGTAATAGCATCACCATCAACAGCAAATTGTACGTTAAATGCAGCCGTTGTACCGCTCACTATACTGGGGCCAGAAAAAGTAACATTACCCTGATTATCTGGATTAGCCTTTGCTAGATAACCCGAAGAACCATGCACCGTCATAAATACTTGTTCACCATGATCACCATTGGCAATTTGGCGCGAAGAATCGACTTGTTGCGCTGGTTGACCTGTATCACCAACGTAAACAACATGACCATCTTGCCGTACAAAAGGCGCACTTTTATCTTTCGTTCCTCCAAATAAATAGCGACCATTTCCATCAGTTACATTAGCTTGACCAATTAATGTTTCGTATAAACCATTCAACTCACTAGCAACCGAAATTCGGTCAGCATCATTCAAGGTGCCATTAGATGCCTGCACTAATAAACTTTTGGCCGTGCTTAGTACATCAGATACGCTCCCCAATACGTTATCTTCTTGACTTAATAAATTGCGACTACTAACCCGCGCCTGGGAAAACTGTTCATTTAACGCTAACGATTGCTCCATAGCCACAGCAGCAGAGGCCGATTGCGGGTCTTCGGAAGGCGTTAACACTCGCTGACCACTCGATATCTGCAATCCCAGCTTTAAAAAGTCACTTTGCTGGCGAACCATTGCATCCATACTTTGACGGAATGAGGTAATAGTACTGATACGCATAATAGTGATACTCCTAAAAAATTAGCGAATAGCCAATAAACTATCAAAGACGTTCGTGGCAACTTCTATTAATTTAGCATTAGCTTGAAAGTATCGTTGATAACGCATTAAATTCGCCCCCTCTTCATTTAAACTCACACCAGACTCGGATTGCTGTACGGACGATAATTGCTCAACCAAACCTGTTTGTGCGGACAAATTAGAGTTTACGATATTTGTTCTATTACCTATATTGCCGATCATACCAGCATATGCTTGGCTAATAGTTCCTCCGCCAGCAACAACGGTAACATCTTCTTGCAATGCTAACAAATCCAAAGCATTACTATTATCACCAGGAGAACTGGCTTGTTTTGCGGCTGCAATTTTATCTACTTCTTTTATTAAACTTTCCAAACCAGCGGCTGCGTTACGCAACGGTTGAACGCGAAAGCTATCCCCCGCCGCAACAGTTCCTTTAACTGTTACAGTTAAACCACCAAATTCCAGCACAGAGTTACCTTCCGCATTTGTGCTCAATGTAGGTGTTACTTGTGCCCCGCTGTCCGTGCGTCTTACAACAAAACCCGCAGTAGCATTTTGATTATCCGGTGAGTAAACCACCTCATAATCTGTTGCAGCTAAATTAGCACGTTTATCCACGTTAAACTCAACAGCTAAATAAGCATCGCTTTCATTATTTCTATTTCTAAAACTTTGGGGGCTGCCAACAGAAAACATCGCTTGACCAATTTCGTTATCTAAATTGATACCTTTCTGATGAACTTCATTCATAGCCATAGCCAGAGAAGCAGCTAATAGCCCTAACTGATTTTGCACTTCATCTAGTGCTTCACTGCGAAACGATAACACACCCCCTAATTCGCCATTATTAAAATTATCTTCTCCCAGCTCAACTATATTACCTAAACTATCGCGATAACCAATTACAACGCGCGTTGGATCAGCAGAAGCGGGTAACGCTGCTAATTTGAAGCTGGTCGAGCCAGACACTAACGATAAGCCATCGCCAATACTGACGTTATAGCTTTCACCATCTTGCTTTACAACTTTTGTATCAACATAACCACTCAACTCTGAAATTAAACGATCTCTCTCATTTAATAAGCCATTGGGCTCTTCACTGCTTTTTCCTTTTACCAAGGTAATCTGTTTGTTCACATCCGCTAACTGAGTAGCAATATTATTAACCTGAGTTACCTGATCTTTAATTTGGTTATTAATAGCGGTCCGCATTTCTTCGAAATACGAGCCAAACGCTCTAAATTGCCCCGCTAAGGTTTCGGCAGAACCTATTAAACCTTGACGCGCCGCAGGATCTGATGGCGTCGATACAACATCTTGAATCGCCGAAAAAAATTCTTGAACTAGCGGCGCTAAACCTGCTGTATTATCCGCCATTAAACTATCAATTTGACCAATTTGAGACTGATAGCTCGTTAAAGCACTTTCTCTACTGACAGCTTGATTTAACTGACTTGAGATAAATTGGCTAAACTGTCGCGCAGTTGCACTAACATCAACGCCACTCCCTTGAAGATTACTGGAAAGCTGCACTACTTCACGGTTATAACCTGGAGTATAAACGTTAGCAATATTATTACCCGCAGCAGCTAACGCTACCTGAGCAGCATTCATACCGCTCACACCAATAGAATAAATACTCATGGCTCACGTCTCAGTAAGTTCTGTTATCTGTTTAGAATATCGACCTCTCTCGCAGTTTACTTGAGGCGAGAGCGTCAGTTTGTTTTTTGATCACCGCGTGCGAACAGGGGTGCTTGTTTTTCGTCTACAGAACCCATATTTTTCATGATAGCAATCAGTTTGTTTGCATAATTAGGGTCTGTGGCATAACCGCCTTGTTGAAGCGCACGCGCTGCTTGAGCTGGCGTACTGGCAGAAATAACTCCCGCATAACGAGGATTATTACTAATTAAACGCGCATAATCTGCAAACGCAGCATGGTAGGAAGGATAAACACGAAAACTCTCTACACGCTCTTGTGCCACGCCTTCAATAAATTCAGTAGTCGTTACAGCCGTCGTAGTACCTTTCCAAGTGCTATTTGCTTTTATTCCAAATAAATTATGGCTATTACCCCCATTCCCCGTGGGAATTTGCTGACGTCCCCAGCCTGTTTCTAATGCTGCTTGCGCCATAATTAATTCAGCAGGAACTCCGCTCATAGCACTCGCTGCGCGGGCAGGCGCTTCAAACGCATTGAAGAAATTTTGAATATGTACAGGACGACCTTGAACATCTGATTTTTTACTTTCAGTATTATTTATTTTAGATGAATTACGGAATGGGGAGGGAACATTCATAGCCTCCGATTTATTGCGCTGCGTTTCTAACGCCGTCAGAGTTTTAGCCACCGTAATACTACCATACAGTGGACGCGGTGTTATCTGCGGAATTCCAGTGAGTGGATCAACACTATTGTTATTAACTTGTACAGTACGACGGGCTTTATTAGCACGCGCAGAGGCTAATAAGGCTTGTTGGTCCTGCGGCAATTGTTGTTGTAATTGACGTATTAATTGTTCTGAAACTCCAACTCCCTGCCCAGCTAACTGCTGCGACCATTGCTGATCCAGCATTTCCGTATACATATCCTGTTGTGGGCTATCTAACAAGCCAGATGTCGGAGTGGCATCACGCATACTTTTTAGCATCATTTGTAAAAATAATGCTTCAAATTGTCGGCTAGCTTCTTGTAATGCTTCAGCCTGTCCTGATTCAGAGCGCGCTGTTTGCTTGAGCCGCTGTAAACCCTGTAAATCTATTGCACTACGCGGAGATAAACCTGTCATCGTCATTTAGATAATCTCCAGTTCTGCGCGCAACGCTCCTGCCGCTTTTAGTGCTTCTAAAATAGACATTAAATCTTGCGGCGTTGCACCCAGCGCATTTAATGCTTTCACCACATCGGCTAAATCAGCTCCCCCTTCAATCATACGAAGAGCCGTTCCTTTTTGCTGAACAGAAACATTGCTACGGGGTGCTGCCACTGTTTGCCCGCCTGCTAACGCATTAGGCTGACTTACGGGTGTATCCGTATCAATAACAATTGATAAATTTCCATGCGCTACTGCCGCACGACCTAATTTAACTTCACCGTTAAGTACAACGGCACCATTTCGTGAATTTAAAATAACTTTTGGCACCGGGTCGATAGGCGATACTTCTACATTCTGTATACGCGCCATGAAATTAACACGTTCATTAGGAGAAAGCGGGCCTTGCAGGCGAATTAAACCACCATCTTGAGCAGTAGCAACCGAACGCCCAAACTCTCGATTAATAGCATTTACAATACGCTGAGCTGACGCAAAATCAGGCTGACGTAGATATAAATCTAAATCACCGTTATTTCTACCTAATTGTAAAGGAACTTCCCGCTCAACTGTTGCACCACGCGGAATACGCCCACCTGCTTGTTGGTTTATTTGCACACTGCTACCATTGGCTTCAGCACCGGCACCGCTCATTAATAAATTACCTTGAGCAACAGCGTAGGTATCACCATCCATACCTTTTAATGGCGTCATTAATAATGTGCCACCGCGTAAACTCCGCGCATTACCAATTGAAGAAACTACAATATCTAATTGCTGACCAGGGCGCGTAAAAGGCGGAAGTTTAGCCGTAACCATGACCGCTGCGATATTTTTTAGCTGCATATTGGTGCCCGCAGGAACAGTTACACCTAATTGAGATAACATGTTCGTCAAGCCTTGCCCCGTAAAAGGTGCCTGAGTAGTTTGGTCACCAGTACCATCTAAACCGATGATAAGTCCATAACCTACCAAGGCATTTTCACGAACACCCGCAAAATCCGTCATATCGCGCACACGGTCAGCCTGTACCGCAGGCACCCATACACACCCTATCGCTAATAAGCCAGCGACCAGCGTACTACGACCAGCAGCCAGTAAAGCGGCAACATATTCAGCTATTTTTTTCATCAGAAAGGCGACACGTTTAGGAAAAAGCGCTGCAACCAACCCATTGTCTGCGCTTCGTTAATATAACCATCACCAATATACTCAATACGCGCTTCGGCCACTTGAGTTGAAGGGACAGTGTTTTGACCAGTAATAGTGCGTGGATTCACTATTCCTGAAAAACGAATAAACTCGGTACCTTGATTAATAGCGATTTGTTTTTCGCCATGTACTTTTAAATTACCGTTCGGCATAACTTCAACCACCGAAACAGTGAGCGTACCTGTAAAAGAGTTATTTGCCTGCGCGCCGCCACTACCGGCGAAATCATTTTGACCTTCTACTTCAGCAGCTAAATTACCAAGACCGCGTAAACCTTGCGGCATAATAGTCGGCGTAAAACTGGCACTGCCATCACGGGTTGCATTAGCTGCTGAACTTTTACTAGCACTGACCTGCTCATTGAGCACAATAGTGAGAATATCGCCCACCATACGCGGGCGACGATCCTCAAATAACGGCTGATAGCCATAACTGGCTTGAAAAATAGCGCCATTTGCCTGCGGCATGGGCCGCAACGGCACGACAGGTTGTTCACGCTCGCCGACAACAGAGGGGCGCGGTAACTGGGCGCACCCCACTGCCAACAACCCAATAGCACATAGCGCCACTTTTACAACCTGACGTATTACGCGCGATTTATATGCCATTAAATGCCTCACAACTGTGTCAGTCGGCCTAACATTTCATCGGACGTTGTAATAGCTTTGCTATTTATTTCATACGCGCGTTGCGTTTGAATCATACTCACCATTTCTTCAACAACATTAACATTCGACGTTTCAACGTAATTTTGATAAATACGACCTGCGCCATTAGTTCCGGGAACTCCCTCCGTTGGCGTTCCTGATGATGTAGTTTCTGCTAATAAATTCTCACCAACTGATTCTAAACCGGCTGGATTAATAAATTGCGTAATCGAAATTTGGCCTACTTGCGTGCCTTGTGCATTACCAGGCTCCGTGATACTCACAGTACCATCTGGCCCTACTGTTACACTTAACGCATTAGCTGGAATCGTTATCGCTGGATCTATAGGATAACCACTGGCGGTTACTAATTGACCGTTTTGATTAATCTGAAAGCTGCCGTCACGGGTATAGGCTGCCGTACCATCTGGCATTAAAACCTTGAAAAAGCCATTCCCACTAATAGCCAAATCACGGGAATTTCCGGTGTTCTGCAAACTACCTTGCGTGTGTAAACGCTCAGTAGCCACAGGACGAACCCCTGTTCCTAATTGTAAACCTGAAGGTAATTGGGTTTGTGTTGTATTTTGGCCACCTGGCTGGCGTAAATTCTGATACAACAAATCTTCAAATACAGCACGCGATTTTTTAAATCCACTGGTGCTGACGTTAGCTAAGTTATTCGCAATAACATCAAGCTGTGTTTGTTGCGCTTCTAATCCCGTTTTCGCTGTCCACAATGATCTAATCATACTATTTTCTCCGTATCAGCTATTAACTCAACGATAAAATGCTATTCGCACGCTGGGCGTCATCTTTAGCGGTACTAATACTTTGCATGTGCATTTCATAACGACGTGCATTATCTATTAACGACACCATGGCTTCAGTGGGACTCACATTACTCCCCTCAAGCGCACCACTGGCTAATCGTATCGTTTCATCTGCCTGTAAAGGCTGATTATTGCGTGTTCGAAATAAACCATCGCCACCACGCAATAACCCTGGTTCAGGGGCTGCTACTAATTTTAAACGCCCAACAGCGGCCACGTTCGTAGCCGCATCACCCTGACCACGCACACTAATAGTACCGTCACTACCGATAGCAACTTGACTACCTTGAGGCACATTAATAGGGCCACCATCACCAATAACAGGACGACCCGCAATCAGTAACATACCTTCATTATTAACTTGAATATCACCACGGCGGGTATAGGCTTCACTACCATCCTGCGCCTGCACTGCTAACCAGCCTTTCCCCATAATAGCAACATCAAGCTCGCGCCCGCTTGTACTAATAGCTCCAGGGGAAAAATCTGCAATAGGCGTAGTAGATTGCGTCATTGCGCGCGTTAATAATCCATCCCCGCGCACTTCAACAGCGCGGGCTGCATGTAATTGAGCACGAAAACCGGGCGTCGTGACGTTCGCCAGATTATGCGTAACAACCGCCTGCTGATCTAACGCCTGCCGTGCGCCACTCATTGCGGTATAAAGCATATGATCCATCAGTTATCCCCGATAATTAACGCAGGTTAACCGTTTCTTGCAACACTTCACTTTGCGTTTTAACGGCTTGCGCGTTTGCTTGGAAGGTACGCTGCGCTACAATTAGATTCACTAATTGCCGAGTTAAATCGACGTTAGAAGCCTCTAATGCACCACCCTGCAATGCGCCAAAACGTCCAACACCTGGCACCCCTAATAAGGGCTGTCCAGATTCGTTAGTTTCAATCCAACCATTATCACCGGCTGGCTTTAAACCTTCTGCATTACGGAACGAAGCTAATAAAACACTGGCAACAGTTTGCTGTTGGTCGTTTGAATAGTTACCGACAATATTACCGCTTTTATCAATAGTAACGCCTACCAAGCTACCGCCCGCATAACCATTTTGCGTCAATTTTGCTTGGTCAAACTCATTACCGAACTGTGTTGTTCCTGTTAAATCCATCTTAAAAACTAAAACATCCGCACCATTATCTAAGCCTTGAACTGCAACCGTTGAACCTGTTGCTTCGGTAGAACGAGCGGGCATACTAAAGGTAGCTGCGTATGAATTATTTACGTCTGTATTATAAGTAACCAGCGCGGCATCATATGCTGCTTGCCCCGCTTGGGTATCCGCAAAATCGGTACGGCGCGGCACTGTTGGTAACAGAGTACCATTATTGCTGAATGTTAATGTTGGTACTATTTCAGTAGCAGGCTCAATAATATTTCCTTCGGCATCAACTTGCTTTGCTGTTAGCTCTTTACCGTCCAGCGTAGCATACATCTGCCATTTATTATTTACGGCTGGATCCAACTTCACAAAATAGGTCGTTAATTGGTGCGGATTACCAAGCGAATCATAAACAGTCGCGGTACTTGCATAATTATAAGTACCAGAATCTTGCGCGCTAAAAGGTGCGCGGGCAGGTGCTAGCGAACTGGCTTGTAAGTTATACTCGGACTCTAATCGTGTAGTTGCCGATGCCGTCATCGCAGTAGCAGGTACCTTGATAATATCGTTACCTGTCATTAAACGTCCACCTTGGGCATTTTCTAAATAGCCTTCAGTTGTGAGCGTTAATTGACCATTCCGCGAATAAATAACTTGGCCACCCTGTTGTAATTTAAAAAAACCATCGCCACTGATCGCCAAGTCTAGCGAGCGCCCCGTTGTTTCTAAGTTGCCGCGCGTAAAATTTTGTACAACACCGGACGCACGCACACCCAAACCAATACGCGAATTGGCATAAACATCCGCAAACGTCGTGGAGGAACTTTTAAAACCCACTGTCTGCGAGTTCGCAACGTTGTTACCAATAACGTCCAGATTTGTAGTTGCTGCACTAAGACCACTCAGTGCTTGAGAAAAACCCATCACTCTCTCCTTAACACAAAAGCAATAAAAATTGCTCTGTATAGATAATTTTTTTGATATGCGTTACAGAATCTGGCGGACGTTACTTAATTGAACTCTGCCCAGCGTTGCGCCTAAGTCTAATAAAGGCCCATTACTGCTGGCTGCTACTGACCCTACTTCGCCATAACTTAGCGTCGTCACATCAACACTTTTACCATCTTCTGTTTTGGCGTCTATTTTTATACGGTATGCACCATCAGGCGCTTGGCTGCCATCATTTAACGTCGCGTCCCATGAGAACGATTCTGTGCCTGCCTGCATAGCACCCAAATCAAATTGACGCACAACATTACCTGCACCATTTACGATACTAACGGTAACAGCGTCTGCGGCGCTATTTAACTCAAAACCGAATGGCGTTGCCTGCGAATTACCTACTAAAACATGGTCGCCCGGAACTAATACGCTACGCCCCACCAACGAAGCAGCCTGTAACATTTGACCGGCATCAATTTGACCCGTAATAGATTGCAATGTCGTATTTAAACTTTCGATACCATTTAACGTATTAATTTGCGCTAACTGCGATGTCAGCTCAGAGTTTTCTAATGGCTTTAAAGGGTCTTGATTTTTTAATTGCGTTACCAATAACGTCATGAAATTATTTTGCAATTCTTCAGACGTTTTTTGTGTGGTGCTGCTCGTGCCGTTTACTTTATCCAGCGTTTGGGTACTAAACGCTGTGCTGCTGGCTGTCGTTGTCATGATATATCTCTCTAGCCTTCGCCCAAGGTTAATGTTTTGAGCAGGAGTTGTTTGTTTGTATTTAGAACTTCGATATTAGCTTGATAAGAACGAGACGCTGATATCATATTAACCATTTCATTGACTGGCTCCACGTTCGGCATACGCACATAACCGCTCTCGTTGGCCAAAGGATGCCCAGGACGATATTCCAACCGAAAAGGCGCATCACTTTCAGTTACTTTCGTTACTTGCACTCCGCCTACACTGGAGCTCCCCCCTAAAGGGCGGGCCTCAAATATAACCTGTCTAGCGCGGTACGGTTGACCATCTGGCCCAACCACACTATCCGTATTTGCTAAATTACTGGCCGTTACATTCATGCGCTGTGATTGGGCGCGTAATGCTGAACCTGAGATTTCAAAAATACTAAACATGGACACGGTTAATTACCTTACTCGGGTTGCAAGGCGGTTTTAATACCTTGGATGCGACTTGTTAAAACCATCAAGCTAGCCTGATATTTCACGGCGTTATCTGCAAATTCTGTACGCTCTCTATCCATATCGACGGTGTTACCGTCTAGGCTTGGTTGCTCAGGCGTGCGATACAACAATGCCATAGACTCTCGTTGCGCTAACTGAGCTTGAAGGTGCAGGGGAGACGTTGTCGCTAACTGACTCACCATACCATTTGCCGCTGGTCGGCCTTCCTTTAGCGCACTTTCAAGGGCATTGGCAAAATCAAAATCGCGCGCCTTGAAGTGAGGAGTATCTGCGTTAGCGATGTTATTCGCCAAGACCTGCTGGCGTTCCGCACGCAAGTTTAGGGCCTCTTGATGGAAACGCAGCGCACCATCGAGCTTGTCGAGCATGAATTGTGACCTTTTGGCAGAGAAATGCTGACGCTTAGGATAAACCGGCACAGAAGCCAATGATGAGAAAAACAGGCGGCCTTTCGTAAATTAATTCTGTCCCCATTAGTACGCACTAATTCGATACAGAACCGTGCAGGAATCTGATATGTCACGTTTATTACTTTTTATGCTGATTAGCGGTTGGCTGGGTGGAAACTGCTTCACAGTGACCGCATTCGCCGAAGAACAACCGCCGCCACCCTTATCCACGCCACCAGAGCCAGTTCGCCTAGAAGAATCTGTACGCTCTTTTTTAGAACAGGCTTTACGCGAACAAAAAACATTCGGGGACATCGAAATTCAACCGCTTAATGCACAGACGCTTTGCCGTAATCCGCAGCCGTTTTTGCCCGCGCATCAAACACGTCTTTTGGGGCGATTTACAGTGGGCGTTCACTGCGAAAAAGCGCCAACACGCTACATTTCAGTGCGTGTGAGCGTGAAAAGCGAATACCTTGTCACAACCCGCGCCATCGCTATGGGCGAAATTCTCAGCAGCGATATGGTGGAAATACGCCAAGGCGCGCTGGAATCACTGCCACGCAACACACTCACCGACCCCAAAACAATCATCGGATTACAAACAACACGCGCGCTAACAGCGGATACGCCCTTGTTATCGACACAGCTACGCGAACGCCCCGCCGTGCAAAAAGGCGCGCGCGTTACCATCGAAGTAATGGGTGCGGGTTTCCGCATTCGTAGCGAAGGCACCGCACTGGAAGATGGTTCAATAGACAGCGAGATTCGTATCCGAAATGATAAAGGCGAAACCTTGCGCGCGCGCGTCGTAGCGCCTAACCATCTACAACTGTTACAGTAATTGGTAACGCTCGATAGAATAGGTTGCGTTTTGCGGTTTTGGTTTTTTCTAATGGGCGCTCAAGTTTGTCAGCATTTTGCCGATACGTGCGACTGAAATATTTGCCATGCGAGAGACCTTCCCGTGAAAATCGACAGCTCCCCCTTGATAACTCGCTTGACGCCTACTGACGGGAAAGACCCCATAAGTCGCGGACGCCATACAACCAACACGCACGAAAGCACACCCGCTGGCGGTGCGCGCGCCAACGCACAAACCGACACCTCACAAGATATTAACGAAGCGCGTGTTGCAGAAATTCGTCAGGCTATCAGTGAGGGAAAACTCACCCTTAACGCTGAACGTATCGCTGACGGCCTTATCAACAGTGTTCGTGAATTGCTGGGCCGTTGATTTTTACTCTGCTTGCTTTTCGGATAGATGATGAGCTTGGCCAAACATCTTGCGACCCAGCAACACGTCTTGCGTGAATGTATCCGCTTAATGGAGCATGAACAGCGCCTCATTAGCACCGCAACCATAGACGGCCAACAACTAACCAAAATTTCAGAACGAAAACGTGAAGTATTAGCCGAAATTGAGCGTTTAGAAGCTATCCGTACGCGCGCGCAGCACCGCTTGGGATACCCAGAAGGCCGCGCCGGTGCAGAAAAAGCCGCACGCGACGCCCGTTGCTCTGACGCATGGCAAACCCTTATCGACCTTGCCGAGCGCGCCAAGCAACTCAATGAATTAAATGGCCAAACCATCAGAATGCGTATGGAACAAAATCAGCGCATTCTCAATTTTCTGAGTGAAGCGGCCGGACAGTCGCTGTACGGGCCAAACGGACAGGCACGGCGGCGTAGTCTGATAGGGCTGTCTTCCAAAGCCTGAAGAGCGTCGCATGACATCTACCACTCTCTCTTCGCAGTTTTTTTTAACCGCTTTTGAGCAATCGCGTGAGCCGACGCTCATTCTAGAAGCACATCAATCAACTTTGCTGATTTGTCATGGAAACCCGGCATTAGCCGCCTTCACGGGTTATGACATCCACACCCTGCAAGGCAAATCTTTAGCATTTCTGTGCGTTGACGCCTATTTAATCAGCAACGTCTGGCAAGGCAATTCACTCACAGCACCGCTTAAAAAGCGCAACGGTGAACTGAGTAACGTGGAGTGGAACCTCTCTCCTATACACGATACCCACGGACAACTCACATATCAGATTGCCACCCTACGCGAGCAACACACGCCGTTAGCACCAAGTACCGAGCGTGTTCATTTGTTGCAAATGGCGCTAGAGGCCACCAATACCGGCGTATTAATTACCGACGAAGATGGAAACATTCTCTTTGCTAATCATGCCCTTGAGTCTCAGACCGGCTATCACGCTAACGAGATAATCGGCAAAACACCCACCGCTCTACGCTCTGGCCCGCACGGTTTAGATTTTTACCAATCGTTGTGGCGTAACCTTGAACATGGCGAAGGTTTTTCCGCCGTGTTCACCAATCGCCATCGTGACGGCTCCCTGTTGCACATTGAACAAACCGTCACGCCGGTACGCAATGACGCCGGTGACGCCACGCATTTCATCAGCATCAGCCGCGATATGACCCAGTACGTCGCGCGTGAAAAGGCCCTGCAAGCCCTTGCATTCCACGACCGTTTAACGGGTCTCAATAATCGCAGTTTTGGCGAGCAACAACTCACCAAAGCATGGCGACAAGCCGTGCGTTACAAACGCCCTCTCAGCGTCATCATGGCGGATATCGACCACTTCAAACGCATAAACGACACCTATGGCCATGCCTCCGGTGACCGTATCCTGACGCAATTTGGTGCCGCGTTACGCCGCTCCGTGCGCGGTGCAGACACGCTCATCCGTTGGGGTGGTGAAGAATTTTTGGCCATCATTCCAGAAGCGGATTTACAAACAGCCAGCAAGTTAGCCGAGCGCGTTCGTAGCAACGTCGAAGAAATGACCGATGACGAAGTGGGAAAAATCACCGTATCGCTTGGCGTAGCGCAGCTCAAACCGGAAGAAACACCAGACCAGCTCGTCCGCCGCGCCGACCAAGCCCTCTACGCCGCCAAAGCAGGTGGCCGCAACCGCGTCGAATTGGCGCAATAACGGCAAAAAAACACGCTGACTTTTTATGCACACCGAGCAGCTCCGCACACGCTTCAACGCCTTGGGCACCTTTCTGCATGAACATTCGGCGTTGTGGCGTGAAAAACCGTTCACAACACCGCAACTGCGTTGGGAACACACATGGCCGGAGCTCTCGCAGTGGCTACGCGCGCGCCCGTTAGCCGAAGCCGATAATCCGCCCGATGCTCATCATCTGCCGC
>CAZBNX010000001.1:3134-8512 GCA_964493255.1 uncultured Pseudomonas sp. | reverse complement strand
CGCGCGCGCCCGTTAGCCGAAGCCGATAATCCGCCCGATGCTCATCATCTGCCGCATCCGTTTCCAACATGGGCAGCGCGTGCTGCTCAATTAACGGCGGTAGATGCGTTGCCCGACACCCCTTTCAAACCACTTTCCAACGCTTTTCAGGTGGATGTTCCCGGCAGAAAATGGCAGCAAATCAATGCGTTAGCGCAGCGGTTGCATTTTCAAACGCCGGTACAGCATTGGCTCGATTGGTGCGCCGGAAAAGGGCATTTAGGGCGACGCTTGGCCTGTGATGGCACGCCGCTCACTTGCTTGGAATACGACGCCGCATTAGTCGCTGACGGTCAGCATCTCAGCAATCGGCTGCAATTACAGGCGCAGCACCAACAACAGGATGTCCTTGCGGACAGTGCCGCCGACTACCTCAACGCCACGCACACGCCGGTGGCGCTGCATGCGTGCGGAGAGCTGCATATTCGTTTATTGACGCTGGCCAGCGCGCAGGGTTGCCGTCAACTGGCGATTGCACCTTGCTGTTACAACCGCATTCAACACACGGATTATCAAGCACTTTCTAACGAAGGTCGGCAAAGTGCGCTGCGTCTTAGCCGCGATGATTTGCGTTTACCACTGGCAGAAACCGTAACCGCAGGCGCGCGCGTTCGGCGGCAGCGAGATATTTCCATGGCGCGCCGTTTAGCCTTTGATATTGTGCAGCGTGAGATACGCGGCTGTGATGAATATTTACCGGTGCCGTCATTATCTATTGATTGGTTAGAAAAACCGTTCGCTGATTATTGCCGTGATTTAGCACATCTAAAACAACTACCCACACCCAAAGTACATAATTGGGACGCATTAGAAGCACACGGCTGGCAGCGTTTAGCGATGGTGCGTAATTTAGAGCGCGTGCGCGGCCTTTTTCGCAGACCGATGGAATTATGGCTTGTATTAGACCGCGCACTTTATTTAGTAGAACAAGGCTATCAGGTTCGCGTTGGTACATTCTGCGAATATACCTTGACGCCGCGCAATCTGCTGATTATTGCAGAGCGGTATTAAAGAATAATATCCGTCAGTGCCAGCGTTTTCAGCCCTACTAAACTAATCACAAACTCAGCTTGCTTATCTGTATCGGTATTTCCATAAAGTAAACCCTCGCTTGCATTCCAGCGTAATTGCCCCGCTTTACTAAAAGCGGTATTACCCGATAACAGCGTTTTGAATGCCTGATTACCGGCGGCAGCACTATTCGCGTCGATGCCCGAAATGTCCAATGTATCAACGCTTGATGCAAAATCAGTAATTTTGTCGCTGGTTTTGCGCGTATTTCCGGTATCTCCCGCATTGATTTTGAACACATCCGCCCCTTGCCCGCCGGATAAGGTGTCAGCCCCCGCCAGACCAAGCAGCGTGTCGTTACCTTTCAAGCCTTCAATAACATCGGATAAACCCGTTCCGCGTAAATAATCGGCTTTATTAGAGGCCGTTTTATACAGCGCAGCGCTTGAATAACTGGCATCACTGGCCATATAACTGGCAATACCCTGTGCGGTGGCGTAATTCTTCACTAAAGTATTTTGAAAGGCCGTTCCGCCGTAATCCAGCGCCAGCAAAGACATATTGGGTGCAATCACATCCAGCGCGTAATTAATAGCTGCCTCTTCAGTATTACTAATACCCCAATACCTTTCTAACAGCATTCCCTCTACGGCATGTAAGAAAGTTTGCGAGACATCCGAGTTAATTCCGCCCACCGCATCTGAAACAATATAAGGCGTTCCATTTACAACCACAGACGCATTTGGGTTAATTGCTTTTGCTGTTTCTACTACTGTATTTACTAAGTGCAGCATGGCGCTGGCTTGTTGCGAGATTGTCAGCGCGGTAGCACCGCTGACAAAATACTGCGCCATATCATCAAGAAATACGCCGTCAAAGCCGCGCTGTATTAAATCACGCACCTGATTTAACACAATCCGTTGCCATGCGGGTTCCGTAAAATCCACCACATAACCCCACGGGTTGCTGGGTTGACTCACCAACCACGCGGGCGCGGCGGCAGTGGGCGTGCCCGTGTCGGTGCCGTCATGCGTCCACGCGGCATTCCAATAGGGGCGCGCATCATCCGTAACGGTCAGATTTACATAGGCCAAGGTGCGAACACCCGCCGCTTTTAACTGCGCCAGCTCCGCCGCTGAAACCGCAGACGCTGCAAATCCGGCTTGCGCGCCGCCTTCCGTAATCAAGCATTGCGCGCCCGATTGAATGACGTTTTGCACGTTCACGCCCGAATACTGCAACACATAAGACCCAATCGACATGGCTCAACTCCTCTGCGGCTGAAAAAATCATACTTCCAGAAAAAAGGCGCTTTATCAGCGCCTTTTTCTACATTTTCACGGCTAATCGTCGTTATTCCAAACCACCACCCAAGGCACGGAACAGCGCCACTTCGCTGCTTAATTGTGCAAAGCGCGTCGTTACCCATTGCTGGCGCGCGCTAAATAATTGGCGCTGGGCATCCAATAACGTCAGTTGACTGTCAATGCCGGTGCGATACCGCACCTCCGCCAACCGCTGATATTCCTGACTGGATGCCAGCAACGCCTGTTGCGCGTTTAACTGCTCGCGGTAGCTGGTGCGTGCAATCAATCCATCACTGACCTCACGGAAAGCGTTTTGAATGGCTTGCTCATACTGCGCCACGCGCTGCTCTTTCTGCAAAACAGCAGCATCTAAGCTGGCTTGCAAACGTCCGGCATTAAACAGGGGCAAATTGATTTGTGGCTGAAACACCCATGCGCCGCTGCCGTTATCAAACAGCCCAGAAAGCTGCGTGCTGCTGGTGCCTGCCGTGGCGGTCAGGCTGATGCTGGGGAAAAACGCCGCGCGCGCCGCACCAATGTTGGCGTTTGCTGCTTGCAAACTGTGCTCCGCTTGCAAAATATCAGGACGCCGCAACAACACCGACGACGCCACGCCCGCCGGTAATTCTGCCCATTGCACCCGCTCCAAATCGACCGCTGCCACCGCTGGCAACTCTGGTTGTCCCAACAAGACGCGGAGCGCATTTTCATCCTGTGCTACTTGGCGCTGGTATTGCGTCAGGCTGACGCGCGCGCCATCCACCGCCGTGCGTGATTGCGCGACTTCCATCGCCGTCGCCATGCCCGCTTTAGCACTTTGCTGCACCAACGATAGGCTTTGTTCGTACGCACGCAACGTATCTTGCGACAACGCCACGCGCATCCGGTCGGCTTGCAAGGTGAGCCACGCATTCGCCACGCTCGCCACTAACGCCATTTGCACACTGCGTTGCGCTTCAACCGTGGATAAATACTGCTCCAGCGCCACATTTTCTAAGCTGCGAATCTTGCCGAAAAGGTCCAATTCCCACGCAGATAGCCCCACGTTCACACCATATTGGCTGCTAATCGTGGCTGAACCTGTGCGCGATAAATCAGCGGGCGTGCGCTGGCGGGTACCGCTGGCATTCATGCCCACCGACGGCAACGAGGCCGCTTGCTGAATGCGGTATTGCGCTTGGAATGCCTCCACATTTAAGGCAGCGGCGCGTAGGTCGCGGTTATTGTCGAGCGCGGTGTTAATCAGTTGCTGCAACGCCGCGTCACGGAAAAAACTGCGCCATGCCGGAGCAGCCGCCTCAGTGAGCACGGTTTTGCTGGCGTTCGGTGCTACCACAGCGGCCGCTACCGGCGCAGCCGGGCGCTGATACTCCGGCATCAGTGAGCAACCGCTCAAAGCCAGCGCAACGCTTAACGAGATGATTGTTTTATTCACAGTACGGATTCCTCTTTGAATGCAGGAAGCACCTGCCCAATGACAGTTCGGCGCTGACGGCTCACCAACACATAAAACAGCGGAATCCAGAAAATCGCCAGCAACAACGCCGACACCATGCCGCCCATCACGCCGGTGCCAATCGCGTGTTTGCTGCCTGCGCCCGCACCAATCGAAATCGCTAACGGCAATACGCCTAAAATGAACGCCAGCGACGTCATCACGATAGGGCGTAGCCGCAAACGACACGCTTCCACCGCCGAATCCACCAACGACATGCCTTGTTCGTGCAGCGATTTGGCAAACTCCACAATCAAAATGGCGTTACGCGCCGAAAGACCAATGGTCGTCAATAAGCCAATTTGGAAGTAAACATCATTCGACAGGCCGCGTCCGTAGGTGGCTAACAGTGCGCCCAGAATCCCCAACGGCACCACCAACATGACCGCAAACGGCACTGACCAACTTTCATACAACGCCGCCAAACACAAGAACACCACCAACGCCGAAACCGCATACAACGCCGCCGCCTGACCACCCGACAAACGCTCTTCGTAAGACAGCCCCGTCCACGCTAAACCCACGCCGTTCGGCAAGGCTTTAGACAGGCGTTCCACTTCGGCCATCGCTTCGCCGGAGCTGTAACCGGGTGCGGCTGCGCCTTGAATTTCAATACTTTCCACGCCGTTATAACGCGACAGCTTCGGCGAGCCATAACCCCATTCACCGCTGGCGAAGGCGCTAAACGGCACCATTTGGCCGAGATTGTTGCGAACGTGCCACTTTTTGAGGTCATCGGGGCCCATGCGGGCGCTGGCTTCGCCCTGCATGTAGACCTTTTTCACGCGGCCACGGTCAATAAAATCATTGACGTAACTACCGCCCCACGCAATCGACAAGGTGCTGTTAATGTCAGCCGGAGACAGTCCCAAAGCGCGCGCTTTTTCGTCATCAATCAGGAGGCGGAATTGCGGTTCATCGCGCAAACCGTTGGCGCGCACGCGGCTCAAGATCGGGCTTTTCGACGCTTCTTTAATAAATGCATCGCGCGCTTCGGTCAGGGCCACATGCCCCACGCCGCCCCGGTCTTGCAGGTAGACGTTAAAACCGTTCGCGGTGCCCAGCTCCATCACCGACGGCGGCGCAAACGCAAACACCATTCCATCACGGAAACCAAAGAAGCGTTTTTGCGCGCGCTGTACCAATTCCTGCACGGATTGCCCCGGCGCAGTGCGTTGCTCCCACGGCTTCAGCATGACGAACGCAAAACCCGAATTTTGGCCACGTCCGGCGAAGTTAAAGCCGGTCACGGTAAACAACGATTGCACCGCGTCTTTTTCTTCGTTGAGCAAATAATCGCGCATTTGGTCAACCACGGCTTTCGTGCGTTCGGCGCTTGAACCAGCCGGTGTTTGCACCTGTGCATAAAAAACGCCTTGGTCTTCTTCGGGCAGAAACGAGGTGGGAATACGCAAAAATAGCCAAACCATCGCGGCAATTAACAGCGCATACATCAGCAGCCACGGCGCTTTGAAGCGCAACACGCCGCGCACGCCTTTACCGTAACCGTCTACGGTGCGCTGAAA
>CAZBNX010000001.1:0-3034 GCA_964493255.1 uncultured Pseudomonas sp. | reverse complement strand
CCCACCAAGGCGCTTTGAATTTGCCCCATGGATTTGCGCGTGGCTTCAAACGGAGAAAGCCCCTCTTCCGTCATGACCCGCTCGACGTTTTCCACCACCACAATCGCATCGTCCACCAGCAAGCCGATGGCCAAAATCATGGCGAACATGGTCAGCGTGTTAATGCTAAAACCAAAGGCCGCCAAAATGCCGAACGTCCCCAGCAACACCACCGGCACCGCTAAGGTTGGAATCAGGGTGGCACGGAAATTCTGCAAAAACAGATACATCACCAAAAACACCAGCGCGATGGCTTCGAGCAGGGTTTTCACCACGCCATCTATCGAGGCCGACGTGACCGGCGTGGTGTCATACGGAATGACCGCTTTCACGCCGGGCGGAAAGAACGGCTCCAGCTCGGCGATGGTTTTGCGTACTGCCGCAGCGGTGTCCAACGCATTCGCGCCGGGCGCTAATTTGACTGCAATACCCGTGGCGGGTTTGCCGTTAAATTCGGCGCTGATGCTGTAACTTTCGCCGCCTAATTCAACACGCGCCACATCACCCAAACGCACTTGCGCGCCGCTGGCATTCGTTTTCAACAAAATAGCGCGGAACTGCTCCGGCGTTTGCAGACGGGTTTTGCCAATAATCGTGGCCGATAATTGCTGTCCGGGTAGCGCAGGCAAGCCGCCAAACTGACCGCTGGCAATTTGTACGTTTTGCGCCTGAATGGCGGTTTTGACGTCAGCGGGCGTCAGGGCGTAGCTGTTGAGTTTGTCGGGGTCGAGCCAAATTCGCATCGCGTACTGTGCGCCAAATACCTGAAAATCCCCGACGCCTTTGGTACGCGCCAGCGGTTCTTGGATATTTGACACAATGTAGTTCGCCAAATCATTTCGGTTATAGCTGCCGTCTTCGGACACTAAACCGATAATCATCAAGAAGTTACTAACCGATTTAGCGACGCGGATGCCTTGCTGCTGCACTTCGGTGGGCAACAAAGGCATGGCTAATTGCAGCTTGTTTTGTACCTGCACCTGAGCAATGTCAGGGTTTATGCCCTGCTCAAAGGTCACGGTGATGCTCATGCTGCCGTCTGAGTTGCTATCGGCAGAAATGTAGCGCAAGCCGTCTAAGCCGTTGAGCTGCTGCTCAATCACCTGAACCACGGTGTCTTGCACCGTCTGCGCGGACGCACCCGGATAGGTCACGCTGATGCCAATCGCAGGCGCAGCAATCGCCGGATATTGACTCACCGGCAAGCGCAAAATCGACAACACGCCCGCCAGCATCACAACCAGCGCCAGCACCCATGCAAAAATGGGGCGGCTAATAAAAAATTTCGACATGACAGCAACCCTCAGCGCGCGGCTTTGCCGTCAGCCGCAGGCGCAGCCGCTGGACGCAATGCCGGAACATTAGTGGCTGGTTTCGGGTTCACCTCAACGCCGGGCTGAATAAATTGCAGCCCTTCCGTAATCAGTTTATCTCCGGCTTTTAGGCCAGAACGCACACGCCAAAAACTGCTCGGCGTAGGCTCGACCTCTAAAATTCGCGGCTCCACTTTGTTGCCTTCACCGACCACCATCGCCACCGCTTGCCCTTTCGGGTTACGGGTTACGCCCTGTTGCGGCGCTAAAATCGTCTGCTCAACACGTCCCGTTTCTAAGCGCGCTTGCACAAACATGCCCGGCAGCAACAGACGTTGCGGGTTGGGGAACGTAGCGCGCAGCGTCACCGTGCCGGTGCCCGCATCCACAGCGGCTTCTGAAAATTCTAGGCGTCCGGTTTGGGCGTAAGGGCTGCCATCGGGGAGCGTCAGGCTGACCGCAACGCCATTACCACCCACCGCTTTTAATTGCCCTGACTCCACCTCACGGCGCAAACGCAACATGTCGGCGGCAGGTTGCACCACATCAACATACATCGGGTCGAGTTGCTGAATAGTCGCCAGCGCATCGCTTTGACCGTCACGCACCAACGCACCTTCTGACACCGACGAGCGCCCGATACGTCCCGCGATAGGTGCCATCACTTGGGTATAACGCAGGTTAATGCGCGCCTGCTCCAAGGCGGCTTCGGCACGTTGGCGGGCGGCTTCCGCTTCATCATATTGTTGACGACTAATCGCTTTTTCATCGACCAACACGCGGTAACGCGCGGCCAAGGCTTTCGCAGAAGCCAAGGTGGCCTCGGCACTTTTCACGGCGGCGTCATAGGTGGCGGCGTCAATTTGATACAACGGCTGACCGGCTTTTACATCGCCGCCTTCCACGAATAAGCGTTTTTGCACAATCCCATTCACTTGTGGACGCACTTCCGCCACACGCCATGCCGCCGTGCGCCCCGGCAGCTCTGTGCTCAGGGTGAAAGGCTGCGCCTCTAACGTGACCACGCCAACCTGTGGTGGCGGTAGATTTTGTGGCGCGGCGGCCTGCTGTTCTTTCTGGCAACCGGCCAGTAACACCAGCGACAAGAGGGCAACCGTGCCCGTTGTCACACGCAAGGACGTGCTATTCATGGGAAAGCCTCGCATTCGTTGCACAAGCGATGAAGAAACAAGGGCGCTTATTTGCACCTCTATGGGCGTACAATATACTTACATTCACGACTGTTTGTAAGTAGACCACCCAAACCGCTCAACAGGAGACCTCATGGTTCGTCGTACCAAGGCGGAAGCCGAAATTACCCGCCAACAAATTCTCGATGCCGCCGAGCAGGTCTTTGCTGAAAAAGGGGTTTTGCAAACCACCATGACCGACATCGGCACGGCGGCGGGGGTGTCACGCGGGGCGGTGTATTGGCACTTTCAAAGTAAATTAGATGTTTTTAATGCCATGTTGATGCGTCAGCGGGATATTGACCGCATGTTGTGCGCGCGCGCGCGCGACAGCAACGAACCCGACCCGCTGGGACAAATGCGAAATTTCCTGATTTTCTTTCTGCAACAAATGGTGAGCGACCCACAACGGCGGCGCGTGAAAGAAATTTTAATGCTGCGCTGTGAACTCGCCGGAGAAATGGCGGCGTTAAGCCAACAACTGCAAACGAC